>CANQYB010000005.1 GCA_947627975.1 uncultured Bacilli bacterium
GCATAAAAAATTAACTCAATTATCTTGAATTAATTTTTATATAATTTTTGTTTCACATCATTTACAAATATACAAAGGTAAGTTTTTATTTTGCTTTATTTAAAAATATTATATAATAAAAATAGGTGGTAAATATGGAAGATATTGTTATTATTGGTGCAGGACCTGCTGGATTATTTGCAGCATATAAATTAGTAGAAAATAAAAATTTAAAAATTACATTAATAGATAAAGGTAAAAGATCATTAAAAAGAGTTTGTCCAATGAAAATTAATGGTGGGAAATGTTTAAATTGTAATCCTTGTAATATATTATCTGGTTTTGGAGGAGCAGGAACTTTTAGTGATGGAAAACTTAATTTTATTCCAAAACTTGGAAAAAGTGATTTATTTAAATATATGAATAGTGAAGAGGCATTTAAATTAATAGATGAAACAGAACAAATTTTTAATAAATTTAATATGAATAGTGAAATATTTCCTAAAAATATGGATAAAGCTATTCAAATACAAAAAAATATAGCTAAAGAAGGAGCAAGATTACTACTTATTAAACAAAAACATTTAGGAAGTGATAAATTGCCTAATTATATTAATGATTTTGAAAGCTATTTAGAAAAAAAGAAAGTTAAATTATTAGAAAATTGTGATGTAATTGATATTAAAAGTGAAAGTAGTAACAAACATGAAGTTATTTATAAAAATAATGATAAAATATTTACAATAGAAACTAAAAATTTAATTATTGCCCCTGGTAGAACTGGAGCTAAATGGGTACAAAAACTTGCAGATAAATATGGTATAGATTATGTTTCAAAATCTATAGAAATTGGCGTTAGAGTAGAAGTTAGAAAAGAAATTATGGAAGAAATTTGTTCTACAATTTATGATCCATCTATTTTTATAAAAACTAAAACTTATAATGATGAAATAAGAACTTTTTGTACAAACCCTGGTGGATTTGTTTCTAAAGAAAATTACTATGGATATATTTGTGTAAATGGGCATGCTTTAAAAGATATAAAATCTTCAAATTCAAATTTTGCATTTATATCTAAAGTTGGATTAACTGAACCAGTTACTAATACTCGTGAATATGGAGAATCAATTGCTCATATAGCTAATGTATTGGGAGATTCAAAACCAGTTATTCAGACATTGAGAGATTTACGATTAGGAAGAAGATCTACTTGGCCCCATATAAATAAGGGCTTTATTTCTCCAACCTTAAAAGATTGTGTTGCAGGTGATCTTGCATTAATTCTTCCACATAGAATTATAACTAATATTTTGGAAGGATTAGAAGAGCTAGATAAAATAATTCCTGGTGTAAATAATGATGAAACACTATTATATGGGCCTGAAATAAAATTTTTTAGTAATGAAATTATAACAGATGATAATTTTAAACTTAAAAATTATAATATTTATTTTGTTGGTGATGGAGCTGGTAAAGCTGGTAATATTGTAACATCTGCTGCTACAGGATTAGTTGCTGCTAAAAATATACTAAGTCAAATTGACAAAAAATAAAAAGTAAATTAAAATATATATAGAATAATAAAAGAAAAAAGGGGATTTGCAAATGGCAAAAAATGGTAAGGTTATTTGTGTATCATCTGCTAAGGGTGGCGTTGGAAAAACTATTTTTTCATTAAATTTAGCTGGTGTATTTGAAACATTAAATAAAAAAGTTTTATTAATTGATTTAGATTTAGCAGGTGGAGGAATAGCACTTGCTTTAGGTCGTGAATTTAAAAAAGATATTTATAATATTTATGAAGATTTAAATAATAATAAATTTAATGATATTAATAATTATATTACTAAATATGATAACTATATTGATTTTATTGCCACATCAAAAGATCCTCGTAATTTAAAAAAAGTTGATGGAACATATCTTAAATATATATACGATTTATGTAGATACTATTATGATATTATTATTATAGATACAAATCATTTTTTAACTGATGCTAATTTAATAACAATGGATTTAGCTGATGAAATATTTTTTATGATGACAAATGATCCATTAGATGTTAAAAATATGAAATCTTTATTAAATATTTTTAAAGAACTTGATAAAGATAATTTTAAAATTATTTTAAATGATGCTATTGATCATTGTAAAAATTATTTTTCAAATTTTGATTTAAGAAATATAATTAATGCTAATATTGACTATACATTATCTCCAGCATCATATGTAAAAAATATTGATACTTTAATTTTAAATGGTAAAATTATTACTTTGCAAAAAAATTTTCAATCATCAAGAGATTATGGAATTTATTTAAAAATTGCCACAAATATTTTTGAAAAAGGGGAAAATAATATGAATAATAAAAGTTTAGCTGAAATTTTTGATGTAAAAAATAATAATAATTATATTAATACAACAGATTATAATGCATTTAAAGATAAAAAGTTATTAAATGAAATTAGAGTAAATATTATAAAAAGTATTTCACTTTTTAACGATGAAATTAATCAAGATTTAATAAATGAAATAATTGAAAAAGAACTAAATAAATATGATTTAACTAACTTGGAGAGAAGTTATGTTTATAATTTAATTGATAATGAAGTAAATGGTAGTGGTCCTATTAGTGAACTTTTAAAAGATAATGCAATAACAGAAATAATGGTAAATGGGCCAAGTGAAATTTACATTGAAACAAATGGAGAAATAGTAAAAGATGAAAGTGTTTCTTTTATTGATGATAATCATATAATTAGAACAGTAAACAAATTAATTGAAGACACCAATATTACTTTAGATTTAGAACATCCAATAGTTGATGCTAGGACAAAAGACGGTTCACATATAAATGCTATTATATCTCCAATATCTGTAAGTGGTCCAGTATTTACTATCAAAAAAATAAATAAAAATATTTTAAATATTAATGATTTAATTAGACTTGGTACTTTAACCCCAGAAATGGCCAGATTTTTAGAAAAATGTGTAAAATCCAAATTAAATATTATAATATGTGGTAATTCTGGGGCTGGAAAAAACACTTTACTTAACGTTTTGTGTAACTTTATTGATATCAATGAAAGAATAGTCACTATAGAAGATAATGCGTTTTTAAATTTATCTCAAAAAAATGTTATTTCCCTAGAAGAAAATAATATATCTAAAAAATATTCAAATACTAATTTAATTTCTTTAGCTAAAAAATTAAAACCCAATAGGGTTATAATTGGTGGAGTTACAAAGGAAAATACTTTTGATGTATTACATTTAATGAATAGTGGTTTTAATGGAACAATGACATCATTACATGTTGCTCAAATAAAAGATATAATTAAAACACTTTCAACCAATGTTTTATTTAATGGTAAAGATATTCCAATAAATCTCATCAAAGAATATATTTGTGAAGGTATAGATTTAATAATATTTGTAGAAAAATTAAAAAATGGGCAAAGGAAAATAACTTCAATAAGTGAAATTATAAAAAAAGAAGATAATTATCAAATTGCCGAAATATTTGGATTTAAAAAAAGTAGTAATGAAAGTTTAGAAGAATTTATAACTCATAAAAGAATTCCAGATATTTTAAAAAAATTAAATTAAGAATAGAAAGGAGTAATATATATTATGAATTTAAAATTTTTATTATTAATTATTATTACTCTTTTTATAATTATATTTTTATTTATTAATTTTTTAAATGTAAAAAAAATTAATAAATATGAAAAAAGATTTGCTCTTTTTTCATTTCATAATGAAAAAGAAAAAAGATTAACTTTATTAAAAAAAATTAAATTTTATATAATTAAATTTGTAAAATTAAATTCTTCATTTTTAAAATTATTTAAAATAAATAAATTTTATGCTAAAAAATATCAAAAACTTGAAATAGAAAATAGTATAATGCAAGATATAGATTATGTATCACTAAAATTAATAATTGGTATTTTATTTTTAATTTTATCTTTTATTTTAAATTTATATAATATACTACCTAAATCATTATTATTAAGTATTTTTCTTTTTCTTTTTGGTTTTAATATATTAGATTATATTTTGTTCTTTTACTATCGTAAAATAAAAAAATCATTAAATAATAATTTATACAAAGCAATATGTCTTTTATGTGATAATTTAGAAACTAAAAATTTTATAAATTCTATTCACGATATAATTTCTGATTTATCTGGACCAATTAAAAATGAATTTAAAATTATATATAAAAAATTAAAAAGAGGAATAACAGTAGATGAATGTTTTATAAATTTTTATGAAAAATATAAATTAAAAACTTTAAATGATATTAAATTATTGTTAATTTTAACTGATGATAATACAGTTAATTATAAAGAGTTATTTCTTCAAATTAAAAATAGATTAGAAGAAAAAGAAAAATATAAAAAGAGTAATTATTTTATTAAAAAAATGTCCTCTTTATTATTTTTAATATTCTCCATTTTGCCAATTGTATTATCTATAATTTTGCTTTTAGTAAAAAAGACGTATTTTGATGTTTTTTTTAAAAATTCATTTGGGTTAATAATATTTATAATCATTCTTCTTTTATATATTGTTTATATAGGTTGTATTAAATATATGATTGGAGATGATGAATGTGAATAAAAAGGTATTACTTTTAAGAATTTTTTTAAGTTTATTAATTTTAATTTTACCAGTTTTTATTACAGTTTATAATATAATTTTTTCTAGTATTTTAGCTATATGTTTTTTTATATTTTCAAAAATGATTTATTTAAAATTGTTGAAAAATTTCAAAAAAAATAACTTAGAATATCAATCTTATTTTTTCATTATTTCTGTTTATATAAATTTAAAAACAAGTAGTATATTAGATTCTTTAAATTATGCATCATCACATATAAAATGTGATTTATCTAATTATTTTAAGATTTCTTTAAAAGAAATTAACAATGGGCTATCATTTAATGAAAGTTTTGAAAATTTAAAAGCAAAATTTGATTTACCTTATTTAATAAGATTTATTGATATTTTAATTTTATATACTAATAATAAAAAAACCCTCTTAATTAAATTAAAAGAACTTTGTAAAGATTTAGAAAAAGAAAATGTTTTAAAAGAAAATAGTAGAATTAAAAAGTTACCAATAAATGTAATAATTTTTTCCTTCCTTTTTATAATACCAATTATAATCTTGTTAATTATAACGCCATTAATTATTGAAAAATTTATTTAGTTTATGTTAGAATAATATTCGAAAGGGTAAATATATGAAAAATAAATCAGATAAAATATTTATATTTATTATTTCATTAATACTTGCTTCAAGTATTGTAACAACTTATGCCTTTTTTAATGCAAATATTTCTGGCAATGTTACGACTAAAAATATTAATGCCAATACTGTAAATATAGAATTACAATATTCTGAAAATGATCCAACAATTAATGTTAGTGATATTCTTCCTGGATGGACTGGAAGTAAAACTATAAAAGTTATCAATAATGGGGATATTGCAGTAAATTATAAATTAGTTTGGCAATCTTTAACAAATAATTTTGACAATAATTTTGTTTATTCTATAAATTGTTCAAATAATTGTTCTGGATTATCAGAAACTTTTGTACCTAAAAATGGTAGTAATTTAACGATAATTAATAATATTTCAATTTCAGCTCATACTACCCAAACTTATACTATTTCTTTTAGTTTTAAAGAAACAAATACCGATCAAAGTGCTAATATTGGTGCAAGTTTTACAGGAACGCTTGGTATTTTAGAAATATAAAAATATAATGTTTTAAGTTTTATTTAATAATATTTAACCAAAGTAAAATATATAATATTATTAAAAAATATGTAATTTTAGAAAATGTTGCTTATGCAACATTTTTATATTTATTATATATGCTATTATTTTAATACATAATGTGGAGGTAAAGATGAAAAAAGAGTGGAAAAATTTTAATGAGGGTCTATGGTGTAAAGAAATTAATGTAATTGATTTTATAAAAAGTAATTATTTAAAATATGATGGCGATGAAAATTTTTTAACTGGTAAAACTGATAAAACTACAAAAGTTTGGCAAAAATGTGAAAAGCTATTAAAAGAAGAATTAAAAAAACATGTCTTAGATATTGATGTTGATCATATGTCTGGTATTAACTCATATGATCCTGGATACATAGATAAAGAAAATGAAGTTATTTATGGTCTTCAAACAGATAAACCTTTAAAAAGAATTGTTAATCCTTATGGAGGAATTCGAATGGTTTATCAAGAACTTGAAACATATAATTATAAATTAAATAAAAATGTTGATAAATATTTTAATGAATTTAGAAAAACTCATAATGATGGAGTATTTGATGTATATACAAAAGAAATTCGAAAAGCAAGACATGTTGGTTTATTAACTGGGCTTCCAGATGCCTATGGTCGAGGAAGAATTATAGGTGATTATCGAAGAATTCCTTTATATGGTATAAATTATTTAATGAAATTAAAAAAAGATGAATGGGAAAATATGGAAATAACTGAAATGAGCGATGATATAATAAAACTTCGTGAAGAACTTTCCATGCAATATAAAGCTTTAGATGAAATAAAGAAAATGGCCTCTTCATATGGATTTGATATTTCTAACCCAGCAAAAAATTCTAAAGAAGCAATTCAATGGTTATATTTTGGCTATTTAGCGGCTATTAAAGAAAATAATGGGGCAGCAATGAGTTTAGGAAGAGTGGATGCTTTTTTAGATATATATATTAATAGAGATTTAGAACATGGCTTAATAACAGAAAAAGAAGCACAAGAATTAATTGATCAATTTGTAATAAAATTAAGACTTGTAAGACATTTAAGAACTTTAGAATATGATGAATTATTTTCTGGAGATCCAACTTGGGTTACATGTTCTATTGGTGGTTTAACTTCAGAAAAAAATAGTTTAGTAACTAAAACTTCATATCGAATACTGCATACATTAAGTAATTTAGATCCAGCTCCTGAGCCTAATATGACAGTTTTATGGTCAGAAGAATTGCCAATAAATTTTAAAAAATATTGTGCTAAAATGAGTATTTTAACTGATGCTATACAATATGAAAATGATGATTTAATGCGTCCTTCGATGGGAGATGATTATGCAATTGCATGTTGTGTTTCCTCTATGCGTATTGGCAAAGATATGCAGTTTTTTGGAGCAAGATGTAATTTAGCAAAAGCTTTATTATATTCAATTAATGAGGGAGTTGATGAAATAAAAAAAGATTTAGTAATACCTAATGTGCCTAAAATTAATGATGAAGTTCTTAACTATAATAAAGTAAAAAAATCTTATTTTAAAGTTCTGGAATATGTTGCTAAAATTTATAGTGAAGCAATGAATATTATTCATTATATGCATGACAAATATGCTTATGAAGCTGGGCAAATGGCCTTACATGATACTAATGTAAATAGATTAATGGCATATGGTGTTGCAGGGCTTTCCGTAGTAGCTGATTCCCTTTCAGCTATAAAATATGCTAAAGTAAAGCCTATTAGGGATAAAGATGGTATTACAGTTGACTTTGATATTACTGGTGATTATCCAAAATATGGTAATGATGATGATAGAGTAGACAATATTGCCAAAGAAATTTTAAATAAATTTTATAAAGAATTAAAAAAACATAAATGTTATAAAAATGCAACCCCAACAATGTCTGTATTAACTATTACATCAAATGTTGTATATGGTTTAAAAACTGGAGCAACACCAGATGGAAGAAAAAAAGGAATACCTTTTGCTCCTGGTGCTAATCCAATGCATCAAAGGGATTTAAATGGTGCAATTGCTTCATTAAATTCCGTTTCTAAACTTGATTGGGAAAAGTGTTGCAAAGATGGTATTTCCAATACTTTTTCCATAATACCAAGTGCTTTAGGTAAAAATCAAGAAGAACAAATAAATAATTTAATTACATTAATGGATGGATATTTTTCTAAAAAAGCTCATCATTTAAATGTTAATGTTTTAAATAAAGAAACTTTAGTTGATGCTATGGAAAATCCTTCAAAATATCCTTTATTGACAATAAGAGTTTCTGGTTATTCTGTAAGATTTAATCGACTTACGAGAAAACAACAAGAAGAAGTTATTTCTAGAACTTTTCATGAGAAAATATGAAAAAAAGTGGATCAATAAATAGTATAGAAACTTTTGGTCTTGTAGATGGTCCAGGAATAAGAACAGTTATTTTTCTTAATGGTTGTATTTTAAGATGTAAATATTGTCATAATCCAGAAATGTGGACTATGAAAGAAAAAAATTATACAGTAAAAGAAGTATTAACTATAGTTAAATCAAATAAACCTTATTATAAAAATGGGGGTGGAGTTACATTTTCCGGTGGAGAACCACTAATACAGGTTGATTTTTTAAAAAAACTTTGTTCTAAATTAAAAAAAGAAAAAATTAATATTGCAATTGATACATCTGGAATTAGCTATAAAAATTATAAAAAATTATTTAAATATATTGATATTGTCCTTTTAGATATTAAACATATTAATAAAGACGATTATATAAATATTACTTGTAAAAATGAATTTTCTAAATTTTTAAAATTTGTAGATGATCTTAATAAAACAAATATTGAGGTTTGGATTAGGCAAGTTATTATTCCAGATGTTAACGATAATAACAATTATCTTAAAAATTTAGCTAATTTTATTAAAAATAATATAAGGAATGTAAAAAGAATTGATTTTTTACCATATCATAAATTAGGAAAAGAAAAATATAGGACTTTAAATATAAATAACTTATATAAAGATAAAGAAGAAATGAATAAAGAAAAATGTGATGAATTATACCAAAAATTTTTAAATTATTATAATAATTAATTTTTGAATTAAATTTATTGCATATTTAAAAAAATTAAAGTAAAAAAAATAATTTTTACTTTATTTTTTTAATTAAATTAATTTTATTGCAACTAGTAAATATCTAAATAATTATTATAATATACTTATGAATAGTGAAATATGTGGTTATAAATTAGATAAAAACCAAAAAGATGTTATTTTTAATAATGCAAATAATATTTTAGTAATTGCTGGTGCAGGTTGCGGAAAAACATTGACAATTGTTGGTAAAATTAAATATTTATTAAATATTGGTTATAAAAGTGATGAAATACTTTGTATATCATTTACTAACGATTCAGTTAATAGTTTGAAAAATAAAATTAATAAATGTTTTTCTAAAAAAATTAATATTGAAGTATTAACATTTCATAAATTAGCTTTAAGTATTTTAAAAGAAAATAATATTAATTTTAATATTGTTGATGATAAATTGTTAATATATATTATAGACGAATTTTTTTTAAAATATTATATTAACAATCCACTATTAAAAAAAATGATAAATAAATATTATAATGTGAAATTTTTAAAAAAAATTATATATAGATTTATTAGTAATTTTAAATCTAACAATTTTGAAATAAGTGATTATTTTACTTTTTTTAATAAAAATAATTCTAAAATTAATTTATTTTTATCAATAACTTTATTTATATATGTTGAATATGAATTAGAAAAAAAATCACAAAATTTATATGATTTTGATGATATTATTATTAATGCTAAAAATATATTAAAAAACAAATTTAAAAATTTTAATTATATTATAATTGATGAGTTTCAAGATACTTCTTTAATTAGATTACTATTAATTAAAAAAATTGCTCAAGTTAATAATGCTAAATTAATGATGGTAGGTGATGATTTTCAATCAATATATAAATTTAGTGGGACAAATATTCAGTTATTTTTAAACTTAAATAAATATATTGATAATTTAAAAATTATGTTTTTAGAAAATACCTATCGATTTAGTAAAGAACTGGCCTATATTTCTAGTACTTTTATTTTAAAAAATAAATATCAATTTAAAAAAAATTTACATTCTAATAAAATTAATGCTAAACCAATTAAATTATATTATTATAAAAAATATAATGAATTAGATAAATTAGTAAAATATATAAAAAATGATATTTTAATTTTAGGAAGATATAATAAAGATATAGATGTTTTTTATAAAACAGATAAAAATGGTTATATAAAAAATAATTTAAGATATCTAACAGTTCATAAATCTAAAGGCTTGGAATGTGAAGAAGTAATAATTATAAATTTAAAAAACGATATTTTAGGTTTTCCCTCTAAATTAAAAAAAGAAAAAGAACTTTCATATGTTACTAATAATGATTTAATAAAATTTGATGAAGAAAGAAGGCTTTTTTATGTTGCTTTAACAAGAACAAAAAATAATGTTTATCTTTTTGTATCTAAAAAAAACCAATCAATATTTGTAAAAGAAATTAAAAAAAAATATAAAAAGTATATTGAAATTTTAAGACTTTAATATTTTTTTTATTTTAATTGATAAGGCAATAATGATTATTAAAATTAAAAAGCAAATTCTTATTATTGGTGCTATATAATATGTATAATAATTAAAAATAGTTATATTTTTAAATAATAAATTAGTTGTTAAAGTTATAGCAAATAAAATAATTATTGGTAATAACTTAGATTTATTATTTGGTTTAATCAATGTATTAATATTATATACACAAAAGGAAATTATAATAAATAATCCAAATATCCACTGCATTGAAATTAAATTCTCAATTCTATCAATAAAATTAAATATTTCAATTCTTTTTAAAACAATATATTCTGGATATTGATATAATTTAGTAAGATTAATACCTAAGTTTCCAAGTGTAACTAGTGTTATTATTAATATAATAATACATCCAAGTAAGTAGGATAGCAATGTATATTTATTATATTTTTCTTTGTTTTTTATTTGATTTTTAGGTATAATTAAAGTCAAAAATAAAGGTACAAAGTTGAGTAAAAATATCCTTATTCCACCATTTATTGTTTTTTTATATCCAAATTCTAATATAGGTTTGTAATTATTAATTTCAATATTAGGTAGTAATCCCAAAATAGAAAAAATTACAAATATTAAAGAAATAAAAAACAATATCAATGATGTTCTTGAAATAGTTTCTAAACCTTTTATATTAATATAAATTATTGCAATACTAAAAATTATTTCAATAGCTATTACTGGTGTTTCAGATAAAAATTGTGTAACTATAAAATGACCTAAATTAAAAATTAAACTAATAGATGTAGATGCAACAAATAAAATTAATAAAACATTTATTATTGTTCCCATTTTTTTACCATATAGATGTATTACTTTTTCTCCAATAGTTAAATTTTTTTTATAATTAGCAATATAAATAATTAAAAAGAAAATTATAAATGATAAAATAGTTGTATTAATAATACTAATCCAGGCATCTGTTTTTGCAGATTTAAATACATTATAAATTCCTATTCCAAAAAAAGATGATATAATTATAAAAATATTTAAAGAAAAAAGTTGCATCATACTAATTTTATTTTTCATATTTTATTTCCTTTCTGGTGTATATAAAGTATTACCTTTTTCTAAAGTTTCAATTTTAACAGATATATTAAAATTAATTTTTTGATAAAATTTATCCCAATTTTTAATACTTTTATAGTATTTTGGATCATTTTTATAAATTATATCTTCCAAACCAAATATATCAGATTTATATTTTTTTTGAACTTTTGTCAAAGTTTTTTTAATATTATTTTTAATATTTTTTTCTATTTCAGACCTTAATTTTTTAATTTCCTTTTTAGAATTTAAATTAATATTACAAGAACTTTCATTAACATTAGCATTTCCAACTACTTTAATAGATATATTATTTTTGTTATTTGAAATTTTAGTTTTAGAAGTAGTAATTTCTGAGGATACTAATCCATTTTTTGAACATTTGGTTGTTATTATAGTATTTTCAATATTATTTAAAATAAAAGAGTAGGCAATGGATTCTTGTTCAGTTAAATATCCAATTAATTTTTTATTTTTAAAAACTGCTATTGAAGATATTTTGGAATCAGCAATATTTTTGACTTTTTCTAAATTTTTGGTACTATCACTGTTTTTATTTTCATTTATTATGACAACTGAAGGAATTGATACTTCAATTTTATCATTTAAAAGATTATTTATAATATCTTCAAAAGTTATTTCATATCCTATTCCTAAATATTTAGTATTAGTTTTTAATGATTCTCTTATATTAGTTGAGTTTATAGTTTCAAGAGGGGTAAGAGTAGTTAAAATGTTATTAGCTGTTGTATTTTTGGAAATTAATGTTAAAAATTTCATTTGAATTTCAGGGTCTCTTGTAAAAAAATCAATATATTTTGTTATTCCTTCTTTAGCACATTCTTCACTAATAACTAATATTTGCATTTGAGTTGCAAATAGTCTTTTTGGTGAAGATAATATAACTTTTCTTATAGCTTCTTGAACAGTTTTATCAGTTGATTCATATGTTATAAATTTGGCATTTGTATTTGATTGAGATGAATCTGAACTTTCTTTTTTAGAACTGATTACTTGTATGGTTACTTTTATATTACCATTCTTGGCTTTGTCTATTCCTATAGCTGATACAATTGATAATTCATTTAATTCTCGATAATTATAACATCCACATAATGTAAACAAAATTATTAATAATGTAAGTATTTTAATTTTTTTCATTTTGTCCTCCATTAGTTGAATTTAGTTTTATAATACTATCTTTTAATTCTTTTTTATTTATAGGCGAAAAAGGTTTAAGATATGGAACACCAAATGATTTTAAAGATGATAGATGAATAATTAAAATTAAAAATACTATTAAAACACCAATTATCCCAATTATAGTTGCTCCAATCATAAAAAATATTCGCCAAATTCTTAATGCATTAATTAATTCTGGTTCGGTAAAAAGTAGTGAAGATATAGCAGTAATTGCTATTACAATTATCATTATAGGTGATACTATTCCTGCATTTACAGCTGCATCACCTAAAATTAATGCTCCAACAATTGAAAGAGCACTTCCTGAAAATCCCGGAACTCTCAAATCGCCTTCTCTTAAAATTTCAAAACATATCATCATTAAAATTGCTTCGAAAAAAGCTGGAAAAGGAACGCCATCTCGTTGAGTTGAAAAATTTATTAAAAGATCAGTAGGTAACATTTCTTGATTAAATGTAATAATAGCAATATATATAGCTGGAACTAATAAGGCAATAAAAAAAGCAAATAATTTTAAAATTCTTGTAAATGTGACATTAATACTTTTACCATATACATCCTCTGAAGTTTTAAAAAAATCATTTAAACATGATGGTAAAATTAAAACATATGGGCAATTGTCAATTACAATTACTGTTTTTCCAGAAAGTAATGCTAAAACTGCAATATCTGGTCTTTCTGTTGTTCTAACAGTTGGAAAAACACTTTTATTTTCTTTTTCAATATTATTTTTAATTTCTCCAGAATTAACAATATCTTCAATATTTAAATTTTCCATTTTTTTTAAAATCATATTATAGGATTCTTTATGCACTTTATCACTTAATGATAATACTCCTATTTCAGATTGAGTATATTTTCCTTTATTATAATTTTTAATTCTCAGTTTATTACTTTTAATTCTTCTTTTAATTAAGCCAATATTTGTTTGATATATTTCTGTAAAGGCATCTTTTGCTCCACGATAAGTATTTTCACTTTCTGGTTTATCTATACTTCTTGATAAATCTCCTTTAGTTTCTAAGGCTAAATACGTGGAAATATTATCAATAATAATTATAGTAAATCCTGAATGTAAATATTTACATATTTCTTGATAAGTAGTTATTTCTTGAACTTTATTATTACTAATATTATTTTTGATTTTTTCTAAAATATTTTTTTTATTAACTTTTTTTATTTTATTTAAACTTCTAATAATAAAATCACTAATTTTATCACTATTTGTTAATGATTCAGAAAATACAATATAGGTAGTAATTTTGGATATAATTTTTTTTCGATATATAATATCTTTCATTTCGTCAGTATCAGTTTTTAATTTTTCAATTATTTTATTCATTTGAATCACCTAATCTAATATTATTATGTATTTATTTTGTTTATTTATTTATTTTGATATCAATTTGTAAAAAAAAATGTTATAATTAAATAGGTGAAAAAATATGAGAAATAGAGCAGAAATAATATTAAAAAAAATAAAAAAATCTAAAAATATTTTTATAATGGGTCATAAAAATATTGATTTAGATGCTTTAGGAGCATGTGTATCTATTTCTTCAATATGTAAAAAAAATCGTCGAAAATCTTATATAATTTTGCAAGATTCAAAATATGATGAATCAATAAAAAAAGCTATTGAATATTTAAAAGAAAAAAGCAATTTCATATTTTTAAAATATAAGGAAGCTATTGAGCTAGTTAATAGTGAATCACTTTGTATAATTGTCGATACATACAGTGAAAGAAGATGTCAATCATTTAAATTATTTAATAAAATAAAAAATAGATTAATAATTGATCATCATCTTTTTGGTAAGCCAATTAATAATGATTATATTATTGATACTAAAGTTTCATCTACTTGTGAACTTATTTTAAAAATATTTAAAAATAAAAAAATAAAATTTGATAAATATACTGCTACAGTAATGTTGGCAGGAATAATTATTGATACTAACAATTATAGTATTAAAACTACTCCAAATACTTTTGATTCAGCGAAACTTTTATTGAAATTAGGTGCTGAAAATACTATTGCTCATGGTTTTAATAAAGTTAATATGGAAGAATATCAAAAAATTCAAAAAGTTATATTTAAAACTGAATTTTATAAAAAAAAGTATGCTTTTGTTAAATGTGATAGTAAAAAAATATATGATCGAGAAGATTTAGCAAAAATATGTGATACTTTACTTATGTTTGAAAATGTTGAAGTAGCATTTGCAATAGGATTTGTTAATAAAGATGAAGTAGGTTGTAGTGCTAGAAGTGTAAAAGAAAATGTCGCAGATATAATGTCTAAATTCGATGGAGGAGGTCATAAATTTAATGCCGCCTGTCAATTAAAATCTATTACACAAAATGAATTAGTTAAAAAAATAAAGGAGGTTTTAAAATGAAAGTAATTTTACTTAAAGATGTAAAAAAACAAGGTAAAAAAGATGATATAATAGATGTTTCTGATGGATATGCAATTAATTTTTTAATAAAAAATAATTTAGCAGTTAAATATACAAAGACTAGTGATAATATTTTAAAATCAGAAATTAAATTACGTGAAAAAGAAGAAAACTTAAAAATACAAGATTGTATAAAAATTAAAAATAAATTAGAAAAAGAACAATTGATTTTTAAACTTAATAGTGGAGAAATGGGAAAAACATTTGGGACTGTTTCTAAAACTAATATAAAAGATGAACTAAAAAAAAGAGGATATAATATAGACTCAAAAAATATAAAAATTAGTGTACCAATTACCAGTTTAGGCTGTTTTACAGTTGAAATTAATCTTTATAAAAATGTTAATGCAAAATTAAAAATTATGGTTAAAGAAAGTATGTGATTTTAATGGCTCAAATTCGTAAAATGCCTCAAAATATTGATGCTGAAATGGCTATTTTAGGTTCAGTATTTATAGATAATGAACTTATAGTAAAATTAATTGATGAACTAAATGTCAATATGTTTTATAAAAAAGAACATCAAATTATTTTTAATGCAATAAAAAAGTTGTATGAAAAAAAAATATCACTTGATATTACAACTATAAGTAATGAACTTGATAGTACTAATAGTTTAAATGATGTAGGTGGTATTGAATATATAGGAGAAATTATTGATTCTGTTGCCTCAGCTTCAAATATAGATTACTACATAGACATAATAAAAGATAAAGCAGTTAGAAGATATTTAATTGATACAGTAAATTCAATTGCTTCATCTGCTTATGATTCCAATGATTCTTTAAATGATTTATTAGATAACGCTTCAAGAGAAATGTCTAATGTTTTAGATAATCGAAAAACAGGAGATTTTATTCCTATTTCTGAAGCTATAAGAAAAACTCAAGAAATACTTGAAAATTTGGCTAAAAATAAAAGTGAACTTACTGGTGTACCTTCTGGATTTTTGGATTTAGATAAAATAACATCTGGGTTTCATGAAAATGAATTAATTATTATTGCAGCAAGACCAGGAGTAGGAAAAACTGCTTTTAGTTTAAATATAGCTACAAATGTAGCTTTAACAACTAAAAGACCAGTTGCAATATTTAATATGGAAATGAGTGTTGAACAATTATTAATGCGTATGATTTCATCAGTTGGAGGAGTAGATTCTAAAAAGCTTCGTACTGGACGACTTGAACATAATGATTGGAAAAGAGTAAATGAAGCATTAAGCCAGCTTGGAGATGCAAAATTATTCATTGAAGATGTTGCTGGTCTTACAATTTCTGAAATAAAAGCTAAATGTCGCAAATTAAAAAATACTGAAAAAGATTTGGGGCTTGTTATAATAGATTATTTACAATTAATACAGGGTTCTTCTAGATATGCCGGAAATAGAGTTCAAGAAGTTACAGAAATATCTCGAGGACTTAAAACTATGGCAATGGAATTAAAAGTACCAGTTATTGCATTAGCCCAATTGTCAAGAAGTGTTGAAACTAGAGAAAATAAAAAACCTACACTAAGTGATTTAAGAGAATCAGGATCCATAGAGCAAGATGCTGATATAGTTGGTTTTTTATATCGTGAAGATTATTATAAAAATACTAATGAAGTAAATGCCCCAACTGAATTTATAATTGCTAAACATAGAGCAGGTTCAACTGGAAAAATTAATCTTTTGTTTGAAAAAAATCTCAGTAATTTTGTTCCATTAAAAATTACTGATGAAGGAGAGAATTAAATGAATTTTAAAAATGTATTTATAAGTATAATTTTAGTATGTTTTGTTTCTTTTCTAACTATAATAATGGTTTTTACAGATAAATTAGAATCTAATGCAACATCTTTATATCAGGTTTATTTAAATGGTAATAAAATTGGTAAAATCAAAGATATTAATTCATTATATGAATTAATTGATACAAATCAACAAAATATAAAAGATAAATATGGAGTTAGTAAAGTTTATCCACCATCATCCTTAAAAATTAATAAAGTTATATCTTATGATAATAAAGAAGAATCAATAAAAAAAATATATGATGAAATTAAAAAAAATGATACATTTACTATTAATGGATATCAAATAATTATAAAAAAAGAAATAAAAAATAATGATGAAAATAATGATGAAGAAAATAAAGAAGAAAAAAAATATGAAACAATTAAGATTAATGTGTTAGATAAAAAAATTTTTACCGAAGCTATTGAAAATTTTATAAAAGCTTTTTTAGGATATGATAAATATTTAGCATATAAAAATAATACTCAAGAAGAAGTTACCGAAACAGGTACAACTATTGAAAATGTTTATTTTGATGAGAATATTAAAATTAGAAAGACATTAATTAGTACAAAAGAAAAAATATTTACTAATGTTGATGAATTAAGTCAATATTTATTATATAGTTCTAATACTTCTGATACATTGTATACTGTAAAACAAGGAGATACAATTGAATCAGTTGCTTATGATAATAAATTAAATAATGAAGAATTTTTAATAGCTAATCCAAAATTCACAAGTATTAATAATGTTTTATCAGCTGGACAAATAGTTAACGTATCTTTAATAAATCCTTTACTTACTTTAACTTATGAACAAGAAGTAATTGAAGACTTAGAAACTGATTTTGAAAAAAAAGTAGAATATGATAACGCAAAAAGAGCTGGATATTCCCAAATAACTCAAGAGGGGCAAAAAGGATTAAATAGAGTAACTGAAAAAATTAAAATATCTAATGGTGAAACTCAAAATGTTGTAATAACTAATAAACAAGTATTAAAAGAAGCAGTACCACAAATAACTACTAAGGGTGGTAAAAAAGGGTCAGTATCTATTTATGATGGACCAATATATGGTTCTAATGGAGCTTGGTTTTGGCCAACTCAAACACCATATGTTATATCTTCACCATTTGGTTATCGTTGGGGTAAATTGCATGAAGCATTTGATATTTCTGGATGTGGTTATGGTTCTCCAATTTATGCTGCTAATAATGGAGTTGTAAGAAGTGCTGGATATGGAGGAATGCTTGGTAGTTCTTCGGGATTAAATATTGTTATAGAGCATCCTAATGGTTATTGGACTGTTTATGCTCATTTATCAGCAATAAGTGTATCGGCTGGTCAAAATGTAACTGGAGGACAAAGAATTGGCTCAATGGGAAAATCTGGTTTTGCCACTGGAACACATTTACACTTTGGAGTTTATAATGGAAAGCCATATGGAGGAGGAAGACCTTTTTCTCCTGCATTGTTATATAAATAATGTATGTTAGTGTTTTAGCTTCAGGTTCTAAAGGAAATTCTTGTTTGATTAAAACAGAAAATCATAATATATTAATTGATATTGGAACTACAGCTAAATATTTATGTGAAACATTAGAAAAGATTAATATAAATTCCAAAGATATAGATTATGTTTTTATAAGCCATACTCATAAAGATCACGTTAGTGCATTAAAAGGCTTTTTAAAAAAAAGTGAGCCATTTATATGTTTATCTTCAAAAATGTTTGAAGATTTAGAAGAAATTCATAATTATAATAAAATATTAATTTATGATGACGAAATTATTTTAGATGATATAACAATAGAAATATTTAAAACATCTCATGATGCTTCTGATTCTCGAGGTTTTATTATTAAAACAGAAAATGGGGAAATTGTTTATTTAACTGATACTGGCTATATTAATTCCAAATTATTTAAAAAATTATATAATAAAGATATATATATAATTGAAAGTAATCATGATCCTAAATTAGTAAGAGAAGGAAAATATCCTGTATGGTTACAAAATAGAATTTTAAGTGATTATGGTCATTTATCAAATGAGATGACTGGTACTTATCTTTCAAAATTAATTGGTTCGCGTACCAAAAAAATAATTTTAGCCCATTTAAGTGAAGAAAATAATGATGAAATTTTAGCAAAGGATACAGTATTAAAAATTTTGAATAACAATAATATAAAGTTTAATAATATTGAATGTGCTAAACAATATTTATATACAGAGGTAGATGTTTTATGATTAAAATTATTTGTTTAGGAAAATTAAAAAAACAATATTTATATGAATTTATTAATGATTATAAAAAACGTATTGAAAAATATCATAAGATAAATATTATTGAATTAAAAGATTACGAGAATAAAGAAAAAGAAACTGAAGAAATATTAAAATATTATAATTCTAATGAATTTAATATTGTTATGGCAATAGAAGGTAAAAAAATATCATCTGAAAAATTTGCCAAACTTATTAATGACACATTTATAAACTATTCAACTATAACTTTTATAATTGGCTCATCAAATGGTGTAAGTGAAAAAATAAAAGAAAAGGCTAATTTAAATTTGTCTTTTTCTGATAATACATTTCCTCATGGCATATTTAGAGGAATATTGTTAGAACAAATTTATAGAGCTTTTAAAATAAATAATAATGAAATTTATCATAAATAAAAATTAGAAAATTTTTCTAATTTTTTTTATAAAATATTATCTGATTTTATAAATTCCCTTAATATTTTTGTTATTGCTCTTTTTTCTATTCGAGAAACATAACTTCTTGAAATTCCTAATTCTTTAGCAATTTCTTTTTGAGTCATTTCCTTTTTGTTATTTAATCCATATCTTTTTATTATTATTTCTTTCTCTCGACCTTTTAATTTTATTAAATATTTTTTTAATAAAGCAACATTATTTTTTAAATGTATAGAATCAGCATAATCTTCTTGATTATCTTTTAAAACGTCTATTAAATTTATTTCATTACCTTCTTTATCATATCCAATTGAATCGTTTAAAGAAACATTATTATTATTTTTTTTATTTTGTCGAAAGTACATTAATATTTCATTTTCAATACACCTTGCAGCATAAGTTGTAATTTTGGTTTTTTTATCATTTGAATAAGAATCAATACCTTTTATTAAACCAATAGTTCCTATAGAAATTAAATCATCCGGATCATTATTTTTATTATCAAATTTTTTTACAATATGAGCTACTAATCTTAAATTATGTTCAATTAATTTATTTCGTGCATCTTTATCTCCTTTAATCATTAAATCAATATATTTTTTTTCATCTTCTGGGCTTAATGGATCTGGAAAAACATTATTTGAATAACTGCCTGTAAAAAACATAGCATTCTTAATAATACTTACTAATACACTTAATATCATTTAATTCACTCCTAATTAAATTTATTTAAAGTAACTTATTTTAATAACTATGAAAAATTAAAAAATTTAAATTGATTTTACATTTTTTTACACAGTTTTAATATTTTTTTTTAAAGTAATTAAACATTTGATATAATATAATATATATAGGAGATGAATTATGAATATAAATTTAAAAAAATTGACTTTAGAACAATTTAATTATATTATGGATGATTTAAATAAAGATGAAAAAAAGTTTGTTAATTTTACTTATAATAGTGATTTTCATCAAAAACATAGTTGTAATTCAACTGGTATATTTTTAGACGATAAATTAGTTGGTATTTTTTATATAGTAGAAATTTGGAAAATACCAGCAATTCGTCTTGCAATTTTAAGAGAATATCGAGGAAAAAATATTGCAACATATGCCACAGATAAAATTATCGATGAATATGGAAAAATATTTTTTGATATTCCATATTTTTATAGTGAAGTAGATCCTTTTAATCAAAATGCAATTAACTTAATGAAAAAGTCTAGTTGGGAAAGAAATTATAATTTTGATGAAATAATTTCAAATGAAGGTGGGTCAGAGTTTTTATTATATACTAAACCTAATCCACATTTTAAAAAAGAAATAAAAGAAAAGGGAGTTTTAAAAAAATGATTCAAAACAAAAAAATTTTAGTTTTAGGTATGGCCAGAAGTGGTATATCTATTGCTAGATTTTTATCACGCTTTGGTAATGATATTACGATTACCGATTTAAAAACACAAGATGAAAAAATACTTGATGAATTTGCTAAATTAAATATAAAAGTAATAATAACAGAAAATCAAGAAGAACTACTTGATGAAACTTTTGATTTAGTTATAAAAAATCCTGCTATTAGAAAAGATAATAAAACTGTTTTAAAAGCTAAAAATTTAAAAATTGATGTTATAAATGAAATAGAGGCAAGTTATCATTTTTTACCTAAAAATGTCAAGATAATAGCAATTACTGGGTCTAACGGGAAAACAACTACAACAATGATAACTTATGAATTATTAAAATATACTAGTAATAGAGTTCATTTAGCAGGAAATATGGGGATACCACTTTCAAGTATAATAGATAAAATTAAAGATAATGATATTTTAGTTTTAGAAATTTCCGATCATCAATTGTGTGATATGTATAATTTTAAAAGTGACATAAGTGTTATTACTAATTTAAGTAAAGTTCATCTTGATTTTCACAATAGTTATGAAGAATACAAAGATATTAAAAAAAGAATATTTAATAATCACAACGAAAAATCAATTGCTATATTAAATAATAATGATAAAGAAGTATTAGAGCTTTGTAAAAATATTCCGTCTAAAAAAATATTTTTTTCAAGTATTATAAAATCTGATGCATATATTAAAAATAATAAAATAATATATAATGGAGAAGAAATTATATCTTTAAATGATATTAAAATTAAAGGAAATCATAATTATGAAAATATTATGATAGGAATTATTATTTCTAAAATGTATGGAATAAAAAATGATAGCATAAAAGATTTTTTACAAAAATTTAATGGAGTAGAACATCGCCTTGAATATGTAAAAACTATAAATGGAATTAAATTTTATAACGATTCAAAATCAACAAATAATAAATCAACTATTATTGCATTGGATTCTTTTAATGATCCAATAATATTAATAATGGGAGGGTTAGATAGAAATATTGCTTTTGATGAAATATCGTCTCATTTAAATAATGTTAAAGCAATTGTTTGTTATGGCGAAACAAAAGAAAAAATTTTTACATTTGCATTAGAAAATAATAAAAAATGTTTTGTATTAAATAATTTAAAAGAAGCAACTAAGAAAGCATATGAAATTGCTTCAAATAATGATATTGTTTTACTTTCTCCAGCCTGTGCATCTTGGGATCAATTTCCTAATTTTGAAATTAGAGGTAGAGAATTTAAAAATATAATTGACAATTTATGAAAGGAAAATTTTATGTTAAATATTAAAATAGATTCAAGAAAAGTAACAAAAGGAGATACTTTTGTTGCGATAGTTGGATTAAATACTGATGGTCATAATTTTATTAATGATGCTATTAATAATGGAGCAACAAAAATTATAGTATCTAAAGATGTAAATATAAATGAAAAAGTTGAAAAAGTATTAGTTAAGGATACAACAGAATATTTGCACAATTATTTATTATCTAATTATGCTGATAAAATTAATTCTATAGATTTAATTGGTGTTACTGGCACTAATGGTAAAACAACAACGTGTTTTTTAGTTTATCAATTATTGAAGTCTTTAAATAAGAAAGTAGCATATATTGGTACTGTTGGATATTATTTTCAAGATGAATTTAAAAAACTTGATAATACAACTCCTAATATTATTGAGTTATATGATTTAATTTTAGAATCAATTAATAAAGGTTGTGATACAGTTATAATGGAAGTAAGTTCACATGCTTTATCTCAAAATAGAATTGATGGTTTAAAATTTAAAACTGCTGCTTTTACAAATTTTACCCAAGATCATTTAAATTATCATAAAACAATGGAAAATTATTTGAATGCAAAATTAAAAATATTAAATTATTTAAATGATGACTCAATTATGATTGCTAATATTGATGATGAAGTTGGAGAAAAATTTAGATATAAAAATTTTAAGACTATTAGTTTTAATAATGCTGATTTCAAAATTATTAATTATTTAGATAAAGACTTTAAAACAGAAATAGAATTTACATATTTAAATAAAAATTATAAATGTATTGTAAATTTAAAAAGTAAATTTAATGTATATAATTTTATTACTGCTATTGCAATAGTAAATTCATTAGGATTTAATATAAATGATATCTTGAAAAAATCTCTTGAAATAACTGCGCCAAAAGGAAGATGTGAGCAAATTAAAATTAATGATGGAATTGCTGTTGTTGATTATGCTCATACTCCTGATGCAGTATTAAAAATAATAAATGCATTTAATGAGAATAAAAAGGGTAAAATAATTACAATAGTGGGTTGTGGGGGAGATAGAGATCCTCAAAAAAGACCACAAATGGGAAAAATTGCAACAGACTATTCTGATTATGTAATATTTACAAATGATAATCCTAGAACAGAAGATGAAAATAAAATTATAGATGACATAATTATGGGAGTAGAAAAAAAGAACTATGAAATTGTTCTTGATCGTAAAAAAGCAATAGAAAAAGGAATTACGATGATTAAAAAAAATGATGTTTTATTAGTATTAGGAAAGGGCCATGAGGATTATCAAATAATAGGTAATACTAAATATCATTTTGATGATATGGAAATAATTAAAAATTTTATATAAAAAAATCTTTATAAAGATTTTTTTTTGACTTTTAATATATTTTTATCACATAATTTACGCATTTCTTCATTGTAAGCATTAATAATTTCCATAAGAATTGGAAATTTTTTGTTTTTATCAAATGGTATGTATATATTATTACTATCTTTGTCAATTATAGTTACATTCTCAAATTCATCAAAATATTTAATATTATAGTTTTCATCAATAGGAATGGAAATTAAAAGATAAATATTATATTTTTTATTTAATAATACAATATAATCGGCATATTTATTATTAATTATTTTAAAATTATTTGCTAGTAACATTTCCAATGTTACATTATCATTTATTTCAAAATTTTCTATTTCTTTTAACATATTTCCTCCTTTTTTCTTTTTATTATAATAACAAATTTAAATATAAATGTAAATCATATATATTATATAATATTAATTGTCTCTTAAAAAAATTAAAAAACGACTTTTTAAAAGTCGTTTTTTATTTTAAAACTATATAAAGTTTTTTTATTAATTTGGTGGAGAATAAGGGACTCGAACCCTTGACCCTCTGCGTGCAAGGCAGATGCTCTAGCCAACTGAGCTAATTCCCCAAATGTCAGAACATATTTAATATAACATATTAAAATTAAATTTTCAAGTATAATCTTTAATAATGTAAATACTTTAAAAAATGGAAAAAGATTGATATAATAAATTTGAAAGTAAGTGATAAATTATGGAAAGTGTTTATATTCATGTTCCTTTTTGTAAAAAAATTTGTACTTATTGTGATTTTTGCAAAACTATTTATTATAAATCATGGATTTTTCAATATTTAGAAGCTTTAGAAAAAGAAATAAATAATTATTATGATGGTGAAATATTAAAGTCTATTTATATTGGTGGAGGTACACCATCATGTTTAGATAAAGAAGAATTAAATTTATTATTTAAAATTATTTCAATATTTAAAAAAGATAAATATACGGAAATAACTTTTGAATGTAATTTAAATGATATAAATAATGAATTATTGGATATACTAAAAAATAATGGGGTAAATAGATTAAGTATAGGAATTGAATCATTTAATCAAGATTTACTTGAATTAATGAATAGAGATGCTTATTTTGAAGATGCACAAGAAAAAATTAATTTATGTCGTAGTATGGGATTTAATAATATTAATGTAGATTTAATATATGGATTTAATATTCAAACTATAAGTATGTTAAAAAATGATTTGAAAAAAATATTAAAATTAAATGTTGAACATATTTCAACATATTCACTAATAATTGAGGATAACACTCATTTTGGTATTAGTAAAATTAAACCTATTGATGATGAATTAGATGCTAAAATGTATGAAATTATTTGCAAAATTTTAAAACGTCATAATTATAATCATTATGAAATTAGTAATTTTTCTAAAAAAGGATATGAATCAATTCATAATTTAAACTATTGGTATAATAAGGAATACTATGGTTTTGGTTTAGGTGCTCATGGCTTTATGATGGGATTTCGCTATGAAAATACCCGAAGTTTAACTGATTATATTAATGGAAAAATACATTTAAAAGAACAAATTATGTCAAAAGATGAAAATATGCAAAATGAGCTTATGCTTTCCTTACGTTTAAAAAAAGGAATAAATGTTAAAGAATTTTATAAAAAATATAATATAAATATTCAACAAGTTTTTGATTTTACAGATGTTATAAAAAAAGGGGAAATAATTTATAAAAATGGATATATTTTTATACCAGAAAATAAATTTTATGTTATGAATGAAATTTTATTGAAATTATTATAGGAGGAAAATATGAAGAAAAAAATTATTTATTTTTTAATAATAATAATAATTTCTTTTTCTTTTAATAATAATGTATTTGCTAAAGATAATTTAAAATTAAATAATAATGATAAAATTGAAATGACAACTAATCTTTCTAGTGATGCTAATTTAAAATCCTTAAAGTTTAATACGGGCATACTATCACCAAATTTCGATCCAAAAATCAGCAATTATACATTAACTGTTAATGATAATGTAGATAATGTTATTTTAAGTGGTTCTTGTAATAAATGTAAATCAATTAGTGGTTTAGGAAATTTTAAGCTGTCAAATGGTACTAAGAATTATAAAATTAATGTTGTAGCTGAAGATGATAGTTCATCTAAAACGTACAATATTTTTATAACTAAAAAAAATTCCGATAAAAAAATAGTTCAAGAAGATAATAATTCAGTAAATTTAAAAAAATTGAAGGTAGAAGGTTATAAAATATCTCCAAGTTTTAACAAGCTAAATAATAAATATACAGTAATTATTAATAGTAGTGATGAAAAAATTGATATTAAGTATGATGTATTTGATAAAAATGCTACTGTTAAAATTAATGGCAATAAAAATTTAAAATATGGAGAAAATACTGTTATTTTAACTGTAGAAAATAAAGAAAAAAAACAAGAATATTTTTTAACAGTTATAAAAAATAAAAAATTAAATAAAGATAAAATAACAACTCAAATTAAAAAAAATAATTTAAATAAAAATTATAGTTTAATAATAATTCCTTTAGTTGCAATTTTAATTATTATAATTTCTTGGTATTTTATATTTAAATATAAAAAATAAATTTTATTAATTCATCTATTTAAGATGATATTTTTTTTATTAAAAATAATATTTAATAGTATTTATAAATATAATAAACTAGGTGAATTATGTGAATAATATTTTTAATAATAAAAATTTTAGTCAAAAAAAATTAATTGCTCATCGAGGATTATATTATAAAAATATAAAGGAAAATACTAAAACTGCTTTTTTAGAAGTATTAAAAAATAAAAAATATATTGGTGCAGAATTTGATATCCATGAAACTAAAGATCATAAGTTTGTTGTTATCCATGATTCGTTAATAAATAGAACAAGTGACGGTAGTGGCCTTGTCGGGAAAATGACTTACAAAGAACTTTTAAAATTCAATTTTGGTACTAAAGAAAAAAAAGAAAAAATACCATTACTTGAAGATGTTCTTAAAATATTGAAAAATAAAGTTAAAATAATAGAAATAAAAAAAGTTGAAAGTTTTATAAAATTAAATAATATTTTAAATAAATATCAAGATATTTATGTTGCTTCTTTTTACAAAAAATATCTTTTAAATTTATCAAAATTAAATCATAATTATAAAATAGGTCTTTTTAATAATCTTTTTAATTCACAAGATACTTATATGCCATATGATTTTATTGGTATTTTCTATAAATTAGCAACAAAAAATATAATTAATTTTTTTAATAAAAATAATTTAGAAATAATGTTATTTGGTATAAAAAATATAAACCAAATTAAAAATTATAAAAACAATTATAATTTCTATTTTATAATAGATGAAAATTATTTGAAGTAAATATTAAAATAAGATATAATGTAGATAGTAAGGTAGTTGATAATATGGATTTTGATAAATTACTTAAAGATCAAGAAGTAAAAAATGATGCAGCTAATATAATTAAAAACACAATGAAATTAGTTGAAGATTTTTCTTCTTATATCGAAGATGATGATAAATTTTTACTTGAAAATGCTATAAGTGAACTTAAAAATGCTTTAATTAAAAATAATATTGAAGAAATTTTTGTCAAAAAAAATGTTTTGAAAAAAATAACATTAAAAATTTCTGATAAAATATATAGTTCTTATAATAATAATGATGAAAAAGAAAATAAATTAAATAATGAAAATTTATCATCAAATGATGAAAATAAAATTAAAGAAGACAAATATCAAAAAAATAAAACAAAAAAAGATAAAAAAAATAAAAATAAAAAAAGCAAATGGAAAGATTTAAAAAAATCAAAAAAAATAATATTTTTAACTATTTTAATATTTTTAACTATTTTAATTTTTTCAGTTATTATTTATTTTGTTTTTATAAAAAACAATAAAATAGTTAATAATAATGATTATTATTATAAAAATGGAAAATTATATTTTAAAAATGCAGATGGAGTAGAAATAGGAAAATACAAATGTCAAAATAAAGATGAAAAATTATGTAAAATTGCTAGTGAATTTTCAGATGATGAATTTGATAATGATAAATATGTTTTAGAAAACAATAATAAATATAATTTTATTACTAAAATTTATTTTAATAGATATGCTTTTATTTATGATAATAGTTCTTCCTCATCTAATAAAATTTTCTTATATGATATTGAAAATGAAAAAATTTTAAAAACTTTATATGGAATAAAAACATATAAATATGATGGCAAAAATTATTTTGTCGGTAAAAATAAAAAAGGAAAACAATATTTAATTACTATAAATAAAAATAAAATTGTTTATGATAAAAAATATTTTGATTATATTGGTATATATACAAAAAATAAAGCAAATTTATTTTATATAACTAAAAATGAAAATTTAAATACGATTTTTAATGATAATTTTAATTCTATTTATGAGGGAAAAGATACTATTAAAAGTTTAAATGATAAATATATTGTTTTATATAATGAAAATAAATATAAATTAATAAATTATGAAAACAAGGAAATAGATTTTGATGCATCATATATTAGTCTATTTAATGATTTTTATGTTAAAATTATTGATGATAAATTAAATATTTTCAATTATGAAAAAAATACTTTATTACCTGAAGATATAACTTTGAAAAATAAATATTATAATAAAATTATAACGATGAAAAATAATAAAATTAAAAATACACAACAAGCTTTTGAAATAAAAAATAATAATAATGAAATAACGATAATTACTTATAATAATAAAAAGAAAACTAAATATAAATTTAATTTATTAGAATTAAACCTAAATACTAAATTATCATATTATTCTTATGCAAATAAAACTTTATATTTTTATAAAAATAAAGATAAGAAAGAACTTTTAGGTAAATATAATTGTAATTTAAAAAACGTTGTTTCAAAAAATGATAATTATTATAATCAATGTAAGATATATTCAAATAATAATTTTAAAGAACATATTTTTTCATCTCGATATTTATTTATAAAAGATGGTGAAAACATTAACTTATATGATTTAGCATCAAATAAAATTTTAAATTCGTATTCAGACTTGCAAGCAAGTATAATGGATGATTTTTTCATCAATGATACTACTTATATTAAAGTTATTAATAATAAAAAGTATGGATTAATTAAAATTGTAAGAAATAACGTAGACGATTTAATTACGCCAAAATATAATTATTTAGAAATCATTAATGATAATTATGTTAAAGCAAAAGATGATTTATCATTTATCTTATTAGATATTAATGGTAAAAACTTAAAAGCAAATTATAAAAATGGTTATTATGCAGTAAAAAACTCTAATTCAAGATACGAAGTTTATTCATTTACTGATAATAGACAAATTAGTGGATCTTTTGCTTATGTTAAATTTTACGAAAAATATATAGCTTTAGTCACTGATAGCAATATTTTATTACTTTATAATTATAATGCAACAAGGTTAATTGATGGAGTAGGTGTTGTATCAAAAAATAATTTTGATATAACTGACAATGAAAATACAACTGTAATTTCATCCGGAGTAAATAATTATATTTTCGATAATTCTAGTATACCATGGAAAAGAGTTAATAAAGGAAATGAAACAAATGAATAAAAAAAATAAGATTTTTATATTTACAACATTAACATTAATATTTATATTTAGTATTTTAGCGATATCAGGCAATGTACTTGATAAAAAAATTATTTTGTATAGTAAAAATCAAAAAGCTGAAATACCAAAAAATGTTTTAACTTTTAAAGATAATTTTAATAAAATTATTGGACAGTATAAATGTAACTATGAAAATTGCAATTTTGCTTATACTACTATTGATGATAATAAGTATTATTTAGAATATTTAATTAGCGAAAATCATATTTTTGATGAAGTAATTAATGATAGATTTGTTTTTATAGAAGATTATAATAATGAAAATAATAGAAAAACTATTATATATGATATATTAAATAGAAAAAAATTTATGGAAGTTGATTATATTAAAAATTATAATATTAATTTAGAAAATAATTATTTTATCTATTGTATAAATGATAAATTTGGTATTTTATCTTTAAATGATAATGGTAAAATTTTATTTAGTCCTATTTTTGACTACATAGGAGTTAATAATCAAGTAGATGTTAATTCTAATAAATTATTAGCTGATAAATTTGTAGCCAAACAAGATAATAAATGGATGATAATAGATTTATCAGGAAATGCTTTATCAATATTATTTGATTATCCAATAGCAAATTATAATGGCTTATATATTACTACTTATGAAAATGGCAAATATAAACTTTATGATTATGATGGTAATGAATATTTAAAAAACAATTCATTAGATTATATTAGTTTTACAGCTAAATTTGTAAATGTTGTTGAAAATAAAAAATTAAAAGTCATTGATCCAAAAACAAATCTAATACTCACTTCCAATATACTATTAGAAAAAGATAATTATAAATATGAAAATTCTTTTATAGCTCGACTTGAAAATAATAAATATAATATTACAGTACTTTCTGATAGGGGAATTATAAATAAATTTACTCTTGATACATAAGAATTTATTTTTATAACATTTAATTTATTAAGGAGATATTTATGAAATATAGTATTTTTGTTCCTGGAAGACTTTGTATAATTGGTGAACATTCTGACTGGGCTTCGAATTTTGATATTTATAAAGGCTTAGCAATTTGTGCAACATTAGACAAAGGAATTTATGCAACATTTTTTAAAGATAATAATATTATTATAAGCGAAAATAACAAAATAATTATAAATATTGAACCAAATATAATAAATCTAAAAAAATATTTATCAGATGATTATTTAAAATATATTGTGTCTTCATTAATTTATATGATAGAAAATTACAACGTTTTAGGAATAAATATTAATATTAATAAGGTTACTTTGCCAATAAAAAAAGGTTTTGCCTCATCAACTGCAATAATTTTAACAGTAATTAAATCATATAATAAGACATATAACTTAGATTTAAAAATTGAGGATGAAATGAGACTAGCTTTAGAAATTGAAAAAAAAATAGGGTCCAAATTAGGAATGATGGATACAATATGTGCAATGCAAAAAGGAACATATTTACTTAATTTTAAAAAAAACAATATTAAAATTAATAATATTGTTGTAAAAAATAAATTTTATTTTGTTTTTGCCTCTTTAAATTCCTCTAAAAATACAATAGGAATTTTAAATGATTTACATAATTGTTATATTAATAATTTAGATATGCAAGAATTTTTAGGTAAAGAAAATGAAAACTATGTTAATAAGGCTTTTTTATCTTTAATTAATGGAAATGCTAATGAACTTGGAAAAATTATGAATAATTATCAAAAAAGATTTGATGAGGTTATGATTAAATATAGTAGATATTTAAAATCTCCCATACTACATAAATTAATGAATGATAAAAATTTAAAGATTAAATCATATGGAATTAAAGGAGTAGGATCACAAGGTGATGGAGCAGTTCAAATACTTGCTAAATCATTAAGCGATACACTTTATATTGTAAATTACTTATCAAAAATATATAATATAAAAGCAGATTATTGTATTTTAGGAAAGCAGGAATAAAAGTGGATTTAATTAGTTTAGTTGTACCAGTTTATAACGAAGAAAATATGATTAATTTATTTTATGACGAATTTTTAAAATTTAATAAAAAAATGAATTATGTAAATTTTGAAATAATATTTGTTGATGATGGTTCAAATGATAAATCATTAGATAATTTAAAAAAATTAAATAAAAAAGATAAAAGAATAAGATATATTAGTTTCTCAAAAAATTTTGGTAAGGATGCTGCTATGTTTGCTGGTTTAAAATATGCAAAAGGTAATTTTACAACTGTTATGGATGTTGATTTACAAGATCCTTTTGATTTACTTATTCAAATGTATGATTATGTTAAAAATGGTGAATATGATTCAGCTGCCGCTTATAGAATTAATAGAAAAGGAGAAAGTTTTTTTCGAAGTTTTTTGGCCCGTATTTTTTATAAATTAATGAAAAAAATAACTAAACTTGATATTAAAAGTGGGGCAAGAGATTATCGTTTAATTAACGATAAAATGAAAAATGAAGTTTTAAAATTAAATGAAAAGGTAAGATTTATAAAGGGAATATATGCCTGGGTGGGATTTAAAACAAAATGGATACCTTATAATAATATCAAAAGAAAAGAAGGAAAAACCAAATGGTCATTTTTTAAATTATTTAAGAATTACATAATTGGTATTACAGCAAATTCTAATTTTTTACTAAATATGATTATCTATTTTGGAATATTTATGTGTATTACTTTTTTAATTATGTTATTTATATTATTAATTTTTTCTTTAATTAATTATTCGATTTTAATAATTTTATTTGGCTGTTTATTTACAGGATTAATTTTAATTTCGCTTGGCATAGTTGGAAATTATGTTTCAAATATTTACATTGAAACTCAAAACAGGCCAATTTACATAATAAAAGAAATGAAATAAACATTTATCGTAGTTTAATATTTATTTCATCTACAGATTTTATTTCATTTTTTTTATTATAATATTTATAATTTAAATACATTTTATCACAATACAAAAATTGAAAACTAAAAAGCCTTTTATATTCAAAAAATATAATATTATATTTATTATCATACCTTGGACATTTTATATTTTTATTATTGTTAATTATTTGATTATTTATATATTTTTCCTTAAGTATATTAAATTTGTTATAATCTAAATAAATATAACGTAAAGATATTGAATATATTAGTAAAAAAGTCAATTGCAATATTAATATAATTTTTATATATTTTTTTGAAAAGGTTAAAAATTTGCTTAAATAATAAATAAAAATATTATAAAAACTAATTGCAATAATTAATATAGATCGTACTTCAAAATATTTTCCAAATATTTGAGAAAAAAGGGCAATAAAAGATATTGTAAAATTTATTAATAATATATTATATAACTTAGAAGATATACTTATTTTTTTCTTTTTACAATAAACAATATAGATTATTGTAAATATAATCATAAGCAAAATTAATATAATGTAATGTTTAAAAAAGTTTTCAAACATTTTATTTTTAGTTATTATTGCCCATTTTAAGCCATCAAAAGAATTAATTCTAATTTTCGTAGATTTTGATGTAATCATTATTAAAAAACTTATAGAAGTTACAATAGTTGCAAAAATTGGCCACTTAATAATTTTTTTGTTTTTCTTAAAATAAATAAAAGTAGAAATTATCATATAAACTATTAAAGTTGGAACAATATTTTCTGTTGAAAATCCCGCTATGAAAAAAAATGTAAAATATAAAATTAATTTTCTTTTCTTATTTTTAAAAATATTTTTATTTTCTTGTAAATATCTAAAGGGAATGCCAGCAATTAATATTATAATTGTGTCAAAAAATTGATTAAAGCAACCAGCTTCCCATAAAAATATTTCTGAAAAAGCTGGCGTAAGAGTAAAAAGAAAAATGCTACTAAAAAGTATAAATATAAAATAATGTTTTACTTTAATTTTTCCAAAAGTATAAAAAATAATAAGATTATTTAATACAATAAAATTAATTGAGCTAATTAAATAAAAAATATATTTTGGAAAAGCACCAACTGTAAAATAAACAAGTTCTCCAATTCTTAAATTCCAAAATATGGCTCTATTATATATGTGCTTGATTGTTTGAAAAAATGTTAATCGTGGATTATAAAGATAGGTATTTGCTAAAATATTGTCAATACCTATTTGTTCAATTACGGTTAATATAATTAAATAACATAGTGCAATAAATAAATTTATTAAAATTACATTTTTATTTTTTTTTAAACAATCAATCATAGTTTTACCTCTTTTATATTTTAACATAATAATATTAAATATAAAATAAAAAAATATAGTTGTGAAATATTCATTTAATTGTTATACTTTATTTAGAATGTTGTTGGTGATTGAATGAAAATTAATTTTAAAAATTTTTTTGAGAAGTTTAGTTTTATATTAATTTTTTTGTATTGTATATTACCATTTGTTTTATCGATAGTAAATGTACTTAATTATAATATTTCATATGATTTTAGATTTATATATACTTTAATAATAGGCTTATTATCCTTGTTATTATTTATAACTTATTTAATAAAGGAATTAAAAAAGCCAAAAATCAATTTAAAAAATATTTTACCAATAATTTTATTATGTTTATTTTTTATATGGGCATGTTTATCAGCATTATTTTCATTTGATAAAAAAATAGCTTTTTTAGGTAGTGAATATAGAAAAGAGGGAGTTTTATCTTATTTATTTTATGGTGGTTTTATTGGGCTTGGAGCAATGATTAAAAATGAAAAAAAATATATTATTTTAGGAAATATTTTATTACTTACCGCTATTTTTGCAGGTATAATTAATTATTTAAGTACGAATTTATCTTTAAGATTATTTTTAAATCTACCATATTCAGGTTTTTTTCATCATCCAAATCATTTTGGCTATTTTTTAGATATTTCTATTATAATTTCAATTATTTTATTTTTAAAAAATAAAAGTAAAATTTTTAAGATATATTATTTTGTTACTTATTTATTCTTATTATTTATTTTAATTATAAATAATACTTTTGGATCTTACTTAGCAATTTTATTTTCTTTGGTAATTTTATTAATATACCTTATTAAAAATAAATTTTACAAGTATGGAATTTTAATAATTGTACCATTTTTAATTTTATCATGTACATTAAAAACATCAAATTATGAGAATAATAAAGTAATTGTGTTTGACAATTTTATTGTACTTGCATATGATTTGAGAATTATTGTAAAACCTCAATATGGTTATTTAAAAAAATATGAACCTGATAAAGAAAATATTGATTCAGTTGGTTCGTTTAGAGGCGGACTTTGGCGTAATGGACTAAATTTTATAAAACAAAAACCAATATTTGGCTATGGGCCAGATAGTTTAGAAAGAGAGTATAATAAAGTAAATATATATATGGATAGAGCACATAATTTAATTATTCAATTAGCTGCATCAGTGGGAATTATAGGAGCTTTATTATATTTTTCAAGCTTAATAATTACACTTATAAAAACATATAATAAAAGCAAATTTAATATGGCTATTTCTTTAATTATTTTATGTTATTTAATTTCTGCTATGTTTGGTAATTCAATGTATACAATTTCACCTTATTTTATGTTTTTATATGGAATTTTAATTGGTAGATATATTGATGGTGATAAATATGTATAAAAATTTTTTTAAAAGATTATTGGACATTTTATTATCGGTTATTTTACTTGTAATATTATTTCCATTATTTATAATTATTGGTTTAGTAATAAAATTATCTTCATCTGGTAAAGTTATATTTATACATAAAAGATATGGTCTTAATGGAAAAATTATTTACTTATATAAATTTAGAACTATGTATGAAAATGCTAAATATTTAGAAAGAAAATTTACAAAAGAAGAAAAAATGGAATATAAAAAAAATTTTAAGTTAATTGATGATTTTAGAGTTATAAAATTTGGTAAATTTTTGCGAAGACATTGTTTAGATGAACTTCCTCAACTTGTAAATATATTAAAAGGAGATATGAGTTTTATTGGGCCACGTCCTGTTATATATAAAGAATTATTAAAATATAAAAAAAATAAAAATCTATTTTTAAGTATAAGACCTGGTTTAACAGGACTTTGGCAAGTTAATAAAGAAAAAATTAAATCATATAATAAAAGAATTAAAACAGAAATTTACTATGTAAAAAATTATAATTTTTTGCTTGATACAAAAATTTTTTTTAAAACTTTTGTCCATGTATTTAAAGGAAATGATTATTAATGAAAAAAATAAAGTATACTATTTTAATTACAGTTTATAATAAAGAAAAATATTTAAAAAAATGTTTAGATTCAATATTTAATCAAACTTTTAAAGAATTTGAAGTAATAGCTTGTGATGATGGATCTACTGATAGGGGATATGATATATTAAAAAAATATGATATAAAATTATATAAAAGAAAAAATCATGGTGTATCTGATACACGAAATTTTTTAATAAGTAAAGTTAAAACTAAGTATTTTTTATTTGTTGATGCAGACGATTATATTGATAAAAATTTATTGGCTACTATTAATAAATATGACGATTATGACATTTTAAGTTTTAATGGAAAAGAAGTAAGCGAAAATAATAAAGTTAAAAAATTATTAAATAAGGGATCATTTATTGGAAATGGCTTAGAAGTGATAAAAAAATTAATTTCTAAACATGTATATTTTGATGTTCCATGGGGATATGTATATAATACTGAATATATTATTAAAAATAATTTTTTATATCCTTCAAAAAGAGTTCATGAAGATTTTTATTTAACTCCCTTAATTATAATTAATGCCAAAAAAATTATTGGAATTGAAGATTATTTATATAATTATGTTCAATCAAAAAATAGCATTGTAAGAAATAAACAAATGATTGAAATAAGAAAAAAAGATATGCTAAATAATTATTTTAGTTTGTGTAAAAAAGTAGATGAAAAAAAAGATATAGATGATAATACTAAAAAATATTTATATTCATTTTTTCTTAGAACAATTTTATGTTTTACAAATGAGTTAAAATTAATAGATAGATTTAAATATTTAAAAAATATAAATAAAAAAAATAATAAATATTTTTATCTATCAGTATTTGATGGTAGGGTAAAAAAATTTTTAATGAATATCAGTTTAAATATATATATAATTTTTGGTATTCCATATTATAAATTAAAAAATATATTAATAAAGTGAGTGATAAAATATGATAGGTAATGATTGGGATATAATTTTAAGTAAAATATATGTAAGTAATGGTTTTAAAAAATTTATAAAAATTATAAATCATGAATATGAAACAAAAACAATTTTTCCTAAAAAAAGTCATATTTTTAATGCCTTAAAACTAACTTCTTACAAAGATACTAAAGTAGTAATAGTTGGACAAGACCCATATCATGGAGAAAATGAAGCTCATGGTCTTTCTTTTTCAGTTCAAAAAGGAATTAAAATTCCTCCATCACTTAAAAACATTTATAAAGAAATAAAAGATGATATAGGATTAATTGAACCAAATTGTGGAGATTTAACAAAATGGGCAAAAGAGGGAGTTTTATTATTAAATTCAGTTTTAACTGTTGTAAAAGATAAACCAGCATCTCATAAAAATATTGGTTGGGAAAGATTAACTGATTATATTATTAAAAAATTAAATGAAAAAAAAGAACCAATTGTATTTATTTTGTGGGGTAATTTTGCTAAAAGTAAAAAAGATTTAATAACTAATCCTCATCATTTAATTATTACATCTTCTCATCCTTCACCTTTTTCGGCTAATAATGGTTTTTTTGGAAGTAAACCTTTTTCTAGAACTAATGATTTTTTAATAAAAAATAAAATAAAACCTATAAATTGGCAATTATAGGTTTAAATTATTTATATCATCATTTATATTTTTTTTCTCAAAAAGGTTTTGTTTTTTTATATGATGTATTTTAGAAATAATATTTGCAGGAAAGCATTTAATTATTTTATTCAATTCATTAGTATAATTATTGTAAAAAGCTTTAGTTGCTTCTAATTTTTCATTTGAATTAATAATTTCTTCCATTATTTTAATAATTTCTTTATTTTTTTCAAGAACTTGATAATCATTAATTATTTGTTTTATTAAATTTTCTTCTTCACATAATTTTTTATCTAATGAAAAATTATCTATTTTTTCATCAGGTAATTTTTCTATATTTTTTAATACTTTTTCATCGATGTCTGTTTTATTTTTTATAATATTAACTATTTTTATAAGCTTATCATATTTTTTTCTTAATGTTTCATCAATAATAGTTTGTGATTCTTTTATTTTTAATTTCATTTTTTGTATATTACTATATATAGAAATATATACAATTCCTAATATTCCAAGTATTATAATTAATATTAATAATATAATTATTATTTTCATTTTTATACATCCTTTTCTATAATAAAAATTATATCAAATTTTTTTAAATAATTCTATAGATTAATTATTGTATTTAAAGCAAGTTCAATCATATTATTTAAATTTTTTTCTCTTTTTTGAGCACTAATATTAATATTTTCAAATTTTGAATCAACAACTGTTAATATTGTTGCTGCATTTTTATTTAAATTTTTAGCTACAGAAAATAACCCATAAGCTTCCATTTCAGATATTAGTAAATCTTTTGGAGCTTTTTTTAATATTTTATCAATATTAAAATATAAATCAAAAACATCACTTGTATATATTAAACCTCTTTTATATGATAATTTAAGTTTTTGAGAATTAATTTCCAATAAATCGTTTATTTTTTTATTACCAAATAAAATTTTTTTTCTTTCTTTATTTACAATTTTATTAAAAGAAGAAATTGAATATGCAGCATCAGCTATTATAATATCATTAATTTTTACATCTTCTTTTAAAGCCCCACATGTCCCTATACGTATAATATTTTTAACACCATAAAATTTATATAGTTCATAGGAATAGATTCCTATGCTTGGTATTCCCATACCACTTGAGGCGATAGTTACTTTTTTACCCTTGTATAATCCAGAATAAATCAACATATTTCTAACATCGCTTACAAGTTTTTTCTTTTCTAAAAAATTTTCTGCAATATATTTTGCTCTATTTGGATCTCCTGGCATTATAACATTTTCATAAATATTTTCTTTATTAGTAATAATGTGAATTGGTTTCATAATAAATCCTACTTTCTATTTTGATTATATCTTATATTTTTGTTATAATCAATAAGGGTGATATAATGAATAAGATTAAAAAAATAAATTCCTCTTTATTAAGAAGAGAAAAATTATTATCAAAATATGCCACTCGTAGTAAAGATGCTTTGTATCTTTTTGATATTTCAGCGGATTATCGATTATTATTTTTTAAAGATATAGATAAAATAATTCATTCCCTTTCTTATACAAGATATATTGATAAAACTCAAGTCTTTACATTTAAAAATAATGATAATTTATCAAAAAGAATTATTCACGTTCAGCTTGTTAGTAAAATTGCAAGAACTATAGGGAGAGCCTTAAATTTGAATGAAGATTTAATTGAAGCTGCATCATTAGGTCATGATCTTGGACATGTACCTTTTGGTCATTTAGGAGAAAAGTATTTAAATGAACTTTCTTTAAAAAATAATGAAGGATATTTTAATCACAATATTCAAAGTGTTAGAAATCTTTTGGTTTTAGAGAAAAAAAATATTTCAATTCAGACTTTAGATGCAATTATGTGTCATAATGGTGAATTTGTAAAAGAAATATTTATTCCAAAAAATAAAACTAAAGAAGATTTTTTTAAAGAGTATCAAGATAGTTATAAAAATAAAGATATAATAAAAAAATTAGTTCCAATGACATTAGAAGGATGTGTTGTAAGAATATCTGATATAGTTGCTTATTTGGGTAGAGATATTGAAGATGCAATTAATTTAGGAATTTTAAAAACAAATGATATTCCAAAAGATATAAGAAAAGTATTAGGAAGTACAAATAATGAAATAGTAGATACAATAGTTAGTGATATTATTGAAAATAGTTATAAAAAAAATTATATAAAAATGTCTAAAAATATTTATAACGCAATAAAAAAATTAAAAAAGTTTAATTATGAAAATATTTATGATAAAGCAAATACTGATAGCGAAAAAAAAGAGTATAAAAAAATGTTTGAATTTTTATTTTATAAATGTATGGATGAACTTGAAAATAATGATAAAAAGGCAAATATTTATAAAATTTTTTTAGATAATATGGATAAAACCTATAAAGAAAGTAATTCTAAGGCACGAATTGTTATAGATTATATAGCTGGAATGACTGATGATTATTTGTATAATGAGTACAAAAAATATAATAAATAAAGAGAAACTATATATAATAAGAAAGGAGGAATATTATGGAATATCAAAAATTTTCGGGTAATTCATTTAATTTATATACTATTAAAACAGATAAATTTAAAAATTGTCAAATTGAAGTAATTTTTAGAAATAAAATTACTAAAAATGATATAACAAAAAGAATTTTTTTGACTAATATTTTAACTGAATCAACTAAAAAATATTTCAATCATAAATTATATAAAGAACATTTAGAAGATTTATATAATTCTTATTTTTTTTCTGAAAATAATAAAGTTGGAAAAACTATTCATACAACATTTAAAGCTGATTTTTTAAATCCTAAATATGCAATAGATGACTTGCTTACAGATATTATAAAAATGTTTAAAGAAGTTATATTAAATCCTAATGTAATAAATAATGCTTTTGATAAAACTTCATTTGAAATCGTTAAAAATGATTTAATTGATGAAATAAAATCAGAAAAGGATTCTCCAATGCGTTATGCTATTTTAAAACTTATTGAAAATATGGATCCTGATTCTGCTTTAAATATTAGGCTAGATGGATATTTAGAAGATTTAGAATTAATAACTCCAGAAAGTTTATATAAATATTATAAAGAATTTATTGAAAATGACATGTGTGATGTTTTTGTAATTGGTAATCTGGATATGGATATGGTTAATAAAAAATTTAGAGAAATTTTTACTTTGTCTTCAATTAAATCAAATCATTTTGAATATAGTGAAGTAATAAAAGAAAGAAAAAAAATTAAAGAAGTAAGTGAAGAAACAAACTTAAAACAATCAAGATTAGTTGTAGGTTGTAATTTAGTTAACCTTTTAGAAAATGAAAGAAATACAATTATGAGTTTACTTAATGTTATATTAGGAGGTGGAAGCTTAGATTCAAAATTATATAAATATCTTCGCCAAGAAAATGCTTTATGTTACTCTTGTAGTAGCATTTATCAAAAAAATAATAATTTGATAATAATTACAACTAGTATTGATGAAAAAAATTATAAAAAAGCTATTAAATTAATAAAAAAAGCAATTCAAGATTTAAAAAAAGGAAAGATTACTAATGATGAAATTAATGATTCCAAACGAAATATTATTGAATCATTAGATTTAAATAGTGATATTGCTGATGCTTTAATTACAAATTATATATTTCATGTTTATTTAGATATGCCATTAATTGATGAAAGAAAAGTTGAATATCAAAAAATTTCTAAACAAGATTTAGTAAAAGCAGCTAAAAAAATTAAATTAAACACTATATTTTTACTTAAAGATGGAGGACAATAATGGATAAAATAATATTAAAAAATATTGATGAAGAAATACTTCATGAAAAAACTGATTCTGGTTTAGATATTTATATGCTTCAAAATAAAAAAGTAAAAAGTTTTTATATTACTTTAAATGTTAAATATGGTTCAACTTATACATCATTTAAGGAAAAAAAAGCTAAAAATTTCATTAATGTCCCAAATGGTATTGCCCATTTTTTAGAGCATATGAAATTTTATCAACCAAACGGGAAAAGTGCTCATGAATATTTTAATAAATTGGGGTCTAGTATAAATGCTGCTACATCATATAGATATACTTATTATGAAGTCTATTCAACTACTGAATTTAAGAAAAATTTAGAATATCTTTTGGAATATGTTTATACACCATATTTTAAAAATAAAGATATAAAAACTGAAAAAGGTATAATTAAAGAAGAAATAAAAATGGGACTAGATTCTCCATCATCAACACTCTTTATGACATCCAATGAACTATTATATGAAAAAGATAATATGAAATATTCAATAGCAGGAAGTATTAATGATATTAATAAAATCAATTCTAAAATGTTACAGGATGTTTTTGATCATTTTTATAAACCTGATAATATGTTTTTAGTCATTACTGGTAATTTTAATCCTGAGTTGGCAGTGGCAATAACAAATCAAAAAATGAAAAATTTAAAATTTAGTACTAAAAAAGATGTTGAAACAAAAAAAATTAAAGAACCTGCAAATGTTTCTTTAAATGAGAAATATCTTAAAATGGATGTAACTGTTACAAAATTAAAATTAAGTTACAAAATTCCCTATAAAAATTTTACTAAGCTTAAGCTTTCTAATACAAGTTTAGTTGTATATTTAAATGTTATTTTAAAAAATAATTTTGGCGTTACATCATCTTTATATCAAAAATTAAATGAAGAAAAATTATTAAGTAGTGGTATTTTTTATAGTTCGGTTGTTAGAAAAGAAAAAGATTATGTTATTTTATCTTTGGAAACAGAAACTAAGTATCCAGATGATATAAAGAAAAAAATATTAGATAAATTAAATAATTTAGAAATTGATGAAAAAACTCTTTTGAGATGCAAGAAAATTTTAATAAGTGATGCAGTTTTACGAACTGATTCTATTCAAGTAATGAATAATGCTATACAAACTGATATAATTATGTTTAATAAAATTATTCAAGATGATTATCAAACTGCTAAAAATTTAAATTTTAAAACTTTAAATCAAGTTATGAATTGTTTGGATTTTTCTAAACAAGTTTATGTTCAAATTGATCCAATAAAAATACAAGATTAATCTTGTATTTTTTTATTTTATGATATAATAATTTTGGTGATATATATATGACTGTTTTATTAGAAAATAAAATATATAATATTATAATTTTGAGAAAAAATATTAAAAATGTTTATTTTAGAATAACTGATAATTTAGAAATACAAGTTTCCATTTCTCATTTTGTTCCTGAATTTGAAATAAAAAAATTAATTTTGAAAAATGAAAAATCAATTAAGAAATTAATTGCTATAAAAACTAAAGAACTTGATGATAATAAATATTTCTATTATTTGGGAAATAAATATAATATTATATATAAAGAGTGTAAAAAAATATATTTTGACGATGAGAATGTATATACTAAAAATAATGATATGCTAAATAATTTTTTTAAAACTGAAGTAATTAGAATTTTTACAGATAGAGTAAAAATAATAAAAAATAACTTTAAAAATTTACCTAATTTCACTTTAAAATTTCGTAAAATGAAAACTAGATGGGGTGTGTGTAATTATGGAAAAAATATTGTCACTTTAAATACTGAACTTTTAAAAAAAGATATTTCTTTACTTGATTATGTTATAATTCATGAACTCTGTCATTTTTATCATCATGATCATTCTAAAAAATTTTGGAATGAAGTATCAATTCATTATCCATATTATAAAATAGCTAGGAAAATGCTTAGAGATATTTAAAAAAGCCTATTTTTATGATATAATTAAAAAGGAGAAGTTTATGGAAAAAATAGTTTCATTAGATAATTCTTATATAAAAAAATTAAGAAAATTAAAATCAAAAAAATATCGAGATCAATATAAAATTTTTTTAGTTGAAACTCCCCATTTAATAAAAGAAGCATATCAATCTAATTTACTTCTGGAATTAATTGTTTTGCAAAAACCAAATATTAATGTTAATTATAAATTAGTAGATGAAAAAGTAATGAGAAGTTTAACTAGTATGAGTACAATTCCTAAAGAAATAGGAGTTGTAAAATTTAGTGAAAAAAAAGATATTGGAAAAAAAATATTAATGTTAGATGATATACAAGATCCGGGTAATTTAGGAACAATAATTAGAAGTTGTTTAGCTTTTTCTTTTGATACTATTATACTTTCAGATAAATCAGTTGATCTTTATAATCCTAAAACCATTAATGCAACTCAAGGAACATTATTTTACATTAATATTTTAAGAGGTAATCTAATTGAAATAATAAATAACTTAAAAAAAGAAAATTATATTATTTATGGAACAGATGTATGTGATGGAGTTAATCTTTCTTTATTAGAAAAACATGAAAAAGAAGTAATTATTATGGGAAATGAGGGAAATGGAATAAATAAAGAAATAAAAAAAATAGTAGATAAAAATATTTACATTAATATAAATAAAAAATGTGAGTCGCTAAATGTTGGTGTTGCTGCTTCTATAATTTTATATGAATTTTCAAAGAGGTTAAAATGAATAATTATAAATATGTTGGTAAAATAGTTGCTACTCATGGTATTAAAGGAGAACTTAGAATAATAAGTAATATTGAACATAAAAATGAAATATTTAAAGTAAATTCTTTTATTTATTTTGGAGATATTTATTCTAAACATTTAATAAAAAGCTATCGAGTACATAAAAATTATGATATGATTACAATAGATAATTTTGATAATATTAATGATGTTTTGCAATTTATAAATTTAAAAGTATATAAAAATAAAAAAGATTTAAAAAATATTAATTTTTATGATGACTTAATTGGTTATGAAGTTAGATATAATAATAATTTTTTAGGAATAATAACTGAATTTGATAATACAACTGTTAATTTATTATATAAAGTAGAAGGTAAAAAAAATTTTTTATTTCCAGCAAAAGGACCATTTATAAAAGAAATTATTCATAGTAAAAAAATTGTAATATTAAAAAATATTGGAGGACTTTTATGAAAATAGATATACTAACTTTATTTCCTAAAATGTTTGAAGGATTTTTAAGTGAATCAATAATTAAAAGAGCAATTAAAAATGAAAAAGTAAAAATAAATATAATAGATTTTCGAAAATATTCTAAGCTTTCTAACAATCAGGTAGATGATACACCTTATGGTGGTGGGGCTGGAATGGTATTAAGATGTGAGCCAATTTTTGAATGTATAGATGCTATTAAAACAAAAGATTCATATATTATACTATTAACTCCTGATGGTAAAAAATATAATCAAAAATTTGCTAATGATTTTAAATTAAAAAAACACTTGATATTTATATGTGGTCATTATGAAGGATTTGATGAAAGAATTAGAACTTTGGCTGATATAGAAATTAGCATTGGCGATTATATATTAACAGGTGGAGAATTACCAGCTATGGTTATAGCAGATAGTATTATAAGATTGATAGATGGCGTAATTAATAATGAAAGTATAATGGAAGAATCTTTTAATAATAATTTGCTTGATTATCCGACATATACTAAACCAAAAATTTATAGAAATATGATTGTACCAGATGTTTTATTATCTGGAGATCATAAAAAAATTGCAGAATGGAGAAAAGAAGAACAAATTAAAAAAACAAATATTAAAAGACCAGATATAATGGAGTAGGTGAATTTTATGGCAAGTTTTCTAATAAAAAGAACTACAACAACCAATAAAGTTGTAAAAATTATTAAACTAAAAAACACAGGTTATGAATTTAATCCTAAAAATAAATCTGTTACTAAAATAATTGTGAAAGACCCTTTATTAATCCAAAAAATTTTAGTTATAAAATTTAATAATGCTATTAATAAATTATCTAAAGTTATTTATAATATAATTTCTAATGGTGAAAATGATGAAGAAAGTTCAGTAATATTATTAAATGAAATAAATAGATTACGTTCTATTTTACTTAATAAATATCGAAAATATTTAAGTAAACAACAAGAAAAACATTTTTTAGATCAACTGCAATTATTAGAATTTGAAATTTGTGGTGGACATTACAGTTTTAATTTATTTGATATAAATTTACAAGAAGAAAAAAATAGAAGGGGAAAATAAAAACTTTAAAGCTATTTCTTTAAAGTTTTTTGATCTTCTAAATCATCACTATATACATTTTTTAATAAAATTTCATTAAAATAATCAGACACAATTTTATTTAATCCTCTTGCACCGCTACCTTCTTTATAGGCTATTGAAGCAAATCTTTTTAGTAAATCATCATCAACGTCTATTTTAATATCTAATTGTTCAAATAAAAATTTATATTTTTTAATTGGACTTAATTCTGATTTTTTTAATATTTCAAATAAATTATCTTCACTTAAATCATTCAGAATAACTGTAGTAAAAATTCTTCCATAAAATTCTTTAGGAAAATGTTTAATTAGATTAATATATTCTGTGTCATTTTTATTTTCAGTATTATTAAAACCAATATATTTTTTATTTATGCTATTTTTCAATTTTAAAAACGATCCACTTAATATTAGGATTATTTTTGAAGTATCAAAATTAATAATGTATTGTTCTTGATTATTATTAATTTTTATTTCAAAATTACTTCCCTCAATTAATTTTAATAAACTATATAAAAAGTCATTGTTAAGTTCTTGGGAATTATCATAATGATTTCCTAATTTTTTATCTATTTCATCAATAACTATAATTCCTTTTTGAGCTAATATTAAATCTTCATTTGCTTCATTATATAAATGAATTAACATATCTTCAACATTATTGCCATGATAAGCAGTTGGTGAATATAAATTAGCATCTTCAATAGTAAATGGTATGTTGAATTCTTTAGCTAATTGTTTTATTATTTCTGTTTTGCCAACTCCAGTATTTCCACTAATTAAAATATTTGATTTTATATAATTTTCTTTTTCATAACTAGTTAAAATACTTTTACTTATTTGAATTATTAATTTTTTAATGGCATCTTCTTGAAAGAAAACTTTTGAATTTATATTTTTAATTATTTTTTTAATAGTTTTTTTATCTATTTCATATGAAGAATATTTTTCATATTCAGAATTTTCAGAATTTTCTAATTGATTTAGTAAATTATATGGATATTTTGAATCATTATAAAAAATATATTTTGAATTACTATGTTCAATATAATCATTGATATTAACTGACACAATTTTATCGTCATTTCTTATGTAAAATGTATCTTTAAATTTATTTAAATATACATTTAATAAGCTATTTAAATCACATTTTGGATATAACTTTTTTAATTCACTTAACTTTATATATATATCAGTACATTCAGTTTCTTGTAGTTGTGTTGCAATATCTAAATTTGAATAATAATTTCCAAAAATATCTTTAAAAAATTTTTTATTATTTTTTTTAATTATTTTACCAATTATTGCAGAGTGAGGCCAAAATGTAACATAATAATCATTATTATTTAAACTTTTTACTTTTTTAAAGTGAATGGCTACATATAAATTCTCAAAATTATTAAAATTCTCAAAATTATCATTTAACATATAACCCTCCTAAATATTTTTTTATTATATATATTTTTTGTGTGTTTGTAAAGTAATAATTTATACTTGAATTTAATATAATATTTATGATATAATCTTATTGCTTTTAAAAAAGCTTAATGTAATCCGCTGATTTTGTTATGATTACATGAAACATATTATATAGAAAGGAATGATTTAATGGCTAATTTAGTTGATAAAATTAATGAAAAACAAATTAAACCAAATATTCCTGAATTTAGAGTTGGTGATACTGTTAAAGTAGACGTATGGGTAAAGGAAGGTAAAAAAGAAAGAATTCAAGCATTTGAAGGCGTTGTAATTGCGAAAAAAGGTGGAAGTGTTACTGAAACATTTACTGTACGTAAAAAAAGTTATGGAGTAGGAGTTCTTAGAATATTTCCTATAAATGCTCCAAGTATCGATAAAATTACTGTTTTAAGAAAAGGTAAAGTAAGACGCGCTAAATTAAAGAATATTTTAAGAGGTATGAAAAAAGAATTTAAAATTCCAGAAAGAAATTAAGGCTAGCCTTAATTTTTTTTAAAAAAAAGGAGAATTTGTGATGAAATATGTAAAAGAATTAATTCCATATTTAATAGTAGTTTTAGTTGTAATAATTATTAGAACATTTTTAATTACACCTATTCGAGTTAATGGAAGTAGTATGTTTCCTACGTTAAAAAATAATTATATAATGATATTAAATAAAATTAAAAAAAATACAACTACTATAAAACGTTATGACATAGTTGTGTTAAAAGAAGATGACTATTTGATAAAAAGAGTTATTGGATTACCAAATGAAACAATTAGTTGTGAAGATGGTATTATTTATATTAATGGTAAAAAAATTAAAGATTCTTATGGTAATGGAGTTACTAGTGATTTTGATCCTATAAATATACCTAAAAATTCTTACTTTGTTTTAGGTGATAATAGGGAAAATTCTAAGGATTCAAGATATTATGGTATAATTTCTAAAAAAGAAATTAAGGGTATAACATCGTTTATTTTATTCCCATTTAAAAATTTTGGAAAAGTTGATTAATTGTATTAGAAATAAGGTATGAATATGAAAAATGTATTAATAACAGGTGGATGTGGTGGCATTGGTTTTGCAATTGTTGAGGAACTCAAAAAAAGTGGATATAATCCAATCGTAATTGACATAAATAAAGAAAATATAAAAAAAAATAAAGAAAAAATATAAAGATATAGAAGTTTGGAATTTAGATATAACTAATATTGATAATTTAGTAAAATTTAAAGAAAAACTTTCCAAAGATTTCTTTATAAATCATATTGTTACTTTAGCAGGAAGAGCCCTTGATAATGAATGGCAACCGTTTGAAAAACAAAATATTAAAGAAATAACAAAATCTATTCAGTTAAATTTAATTGGACATATAAATATAATTCATACTTTTTTACCACTTTTAAAAAAATCAAAAGTGCAAAATAAAAGTATAATACTTATTTCCTCGATTAATGCAATAAGAAATTATGGACTTCCAGCTTATAGTGCGGCAAAATCAGGAATGTATGGACTTGTAAAATCATTATGTTCCGAATTAGGTTCTGATAAAATCAGAATTAATTCAATTTCTCCTGGAACTATAGTAACATCAGCAACTGAGTTAGAACCTAAAAATTTTGATGATTTATTAAAAGGAACAGCAATTGGAAAATTTGCAACTAAAGAAGAAATTGCTAAAACAGTAAAATTTATAATTGAAATAGAGGGAATAACTGGTCAAAATTTTATAGTTGATGCTGGTCAAAGCTCTATTTAACTTATATAATAATAAAATATATCTTTGAGATATTTTTTTTATTTTAAAAAAAGATTGAGATATAATTGATTAATTATATATAATTTAAAATGGCATAAATTTAAATTTTACTATTAAATTTAGGAGATGAACATTAAATTGATAAAATCTAATATTAATTTAAAACAAATTCGCAAATATTCTAAATTAGCTTATTGAGAGATTATATTATGTTGCTACTAAATTAGTATAATACAATATTGGGCGAAGATGGTGTTAATCTATCTGGTATTCAAAAACAAAGATTATCAATTGCTAGAACATTATCTAAGAAAAGTAAAGTTATTCTCTTTGATGAAACTATTTCTGCTTTAGATAATAATTCTCAATAATATATTAAAAAAGCGATTGATGATTTAGTTAAAGAACATACTATTATAATTGTTGCTTCAGGTGTTATGATAAGTTTTTAAAAACTAGCAAAATATTGTAAAAATTTATATCAAAATGAAACTTTAAATATAATTATAAAACGAAAGTAGATACATAAAAATGTATCTACTTTTTTAATTTTAATAGGTTTAAAATAATTTATTTTAGCCATATTAATAACAGGAGGAATTTTATGACACAAAAAGAATTAGATTATGTAGAGGATGCTATTAAACATGAAAATAATTTAGCATCAATAATTACTGAATCAATAGAAATATTGGAAGATGAAGAACTTGTATCATTTATGAAAAAACAACTTGCAAATCATAAAGCACTTCATAAAAAATTAATGAATTTATTGGAGGAAAAGACAAATGAATGATAAATTAATTATGGAGAATTACTTGTTACTTTTAAAAAGTACTGTAGAAGTATTTGTTCATGGAACATTGGAAAGTTCCAATCCAGATGTAAGAACAATATTAAAAAAAGGATTAGATATGATTATGCAAGCACAGGCTGACACATATGATAATATGACTGAAAATGGATGGTATAATATAAATAATGTCCAAATAAATTTAATAGATCAAACAATTCAAAATCTTCAAAACGAAAATTAAAAATTTTATAGATTTTTATTGTTTATATTTTTTTTAGTTAAAACTTTTCCAACTGTATAATGTCTATTATTATTTTGAGCAAAAGTAAAAATATTATTAGAAGTAACCATATAAGTATAATTGGGACATTTAATCTCATCTATTTTACCTAATACTAAATCATTATATTTTTGATTTTTTGGTTTATCTAGTTGACATACATAGGGCGAATGTCCAATGACATGCCAATTTAAATCAACAACATCAATAGTTGATGCAGTATCAAGTAAAATAGATATTTTTTGGGTTTTATTTTGGTTAATATCTACAAAATTAAAAGCATGAGCAACCGTTTCATAATTATCAAATTTTTGATTTCCAATTATTAAACTAGTATCATAACCTAAAAATGATAAAATATTTTGAGTTATAATTCCTATTTCACTACATTGATAATTACCTTTCTTTTTAAATAAGCTAAAAACTGGTTCTTTAATTGGTTTTATAAAAGACATATTATTTAAATTAATTAGCTTAATCATATCTTCTCTTTTCATAGTTCCAATAACACCAAAATAATTATGACTAAAATCTAATAAATAATCAAATAATTCTAGGTCTGAACAAATTTCTTTATTCTTAATATATTTACAAAAATCTAAAATATATGAATCATCATCTATATAATAATAACATCCACCATTAGATACAATTTTAGCAGGATTTAAATAATACATACCATATACTAATTTAGTACCAAGAGGAATATATCCATCAAATTTAGCTAATGTAGGAACTTCAAGCATTTTATTAGAAAAATCTAATATATCAAAAATAGAAGCATTATAATCAAGTAAATAGCCAATTGTATCACTTACCATATTTGATATTTGTTTTTTTTCTAATAAAGTAATTCTTTTTTTTACAAACTTTTTTAGTTTATCATCGTTTAATTTTTGAATTTTTTGTAAATATTTCATATTATCACCACTAATCAAAAATATATTATATCTTAAAATAATAATTATTAAAAGTTTTTATGTAAATTAAAAAAAGATAAATAAATTT
>CANQYB010000006.1 GCA_947627975.1 uncultured Bacilli bacterium
CCCCCCCCAGTCAAGAAAGTGTTCATAAGTTTTTAATAAATATCCAAAAAAAAAAGTTACTATAATGAACTTGTCAATAAAAAGTAGACAGTAAAAAGCTATTATTTAAACCCTAATTGAGTTCTATATTCAATTGGGGTTTTATAATTTAAAGCGTAACTAGGTCTTAAGTAATTATGATCATAAATAATAGCATTTATATAATCTTCAACTGTTTCATAATCATCTTGTTTGAAATCTATATACATTTCTTTTTTTAACCAGCCGTTTTTTGATTCAATTATTGGATTATCTGTTGAAGTTCCTATTCTCGACATTGACCTAATTATGTTATAATCTTTATGGGCATTGTTAAATGCTACAGAAGAGTATATATTACCTTGATCTGAGTGAAAAATTGTGTCTTGGTCTTTATATCCTCATTTTATTTTGTTATTCAACATTTCTTCTAAAGCTGCTTTATGATTTGCCATACTTACTCCATGATAGAATGGTTTTACATCAGAACCAATTATGGAATCATCAAATGCATCGACATAATATGTCCAATCATATCTTTGACTTTTAAACCATATCATCGTTGTATCTGATGTTATTTTTTCTAAAGGTCTAGTTGTTTTCCAATTATTATTAATAAGATTAGGATATTTTATTGATTCTTCTCCTGGTTTTTTATAGACAGAATAGTGTTTAGCTTTACTTCTTATTTTTAATATTTTACACACTTTATGGACTAAATTATCTGATACTACCCATCCTGTTTCTTTTTTTATTAAATAATTAATTCTATGATATCCATAACTTGGCTTCCTTTTATGGATATCTATTATTAATGACTCTAAATCTCTACGATTTTTTTCATATTGATTTAATTAGTTTTTAACCATTTATAATAACCACTTCTTGATATATTCATTACTCTACATAAAGCCCTAACATTAAATTCTTTACTTAATGTTTCTACTATTTCAAATTTTATTTGTTTTTCTTCTTTTGGATGGTAATTATTCTTTCCTCCTTTTGGTCTTCCACTTGGCATTTTATCATCTCCTTTATTAAATTATACCAAAGAAAAAGTAAGCACATCTTTTTTGTGTCTACTTTTATCTTACAACTTCAAAGTTACTATAAAGTAACTTTTTTTATAAATATTTATTAAATTTTTTAAATTCTGATGAATTATCAAGTGGAGTTTCAGATAATTCCTTTAATAATTCTTTTTGTCTACGTGATAATTTTGTTGGTGTTATGATATTTAATATAACATACATATCTCCTGTACCATTATGTTCAGTAATTATTCCTTTACCTTTTAATTTTAATTTATCTCCTGTTTGTGCACCTTCTTTAATTGTCAAAATAACATTATCATAAACTGTAGGAATTTCTTTTTCACATCCCAAGGAAGCTTCAGTAATTGTAAGAGGAACCTCTAAATAAATATCATTTTCATCTCGTTCAAATAAAGAATGTTTTTCAACTTTAAATTCAATATAAATATCTCCAGGATATCCACCATTTTTTCCAGCCGGACCTTTGCCACTTAATCTAATTCTTGAACCAGTATCTACTCCTTTAGGAACTTTAATTACTATTTCTTTATTTTTCTTTATTCTTCCATTTCCTCTACATGAAGAACAAGTTTTTTTCATAGTTGATCCTGTTCCATGACAATATGGACATGTTGTCCTTGATTGAAAAGAACCAAAAAAAGAATTTGTCTGTTGAACTAATACTCCTGTTCCATGACAATTACTACATTCAATTTTATCAAAACCACCTTCACCGTGGCATTCTTCACAATCTTCTTCTATATCTATTTTTATGCTTTTTTTACAGCCTTCAACGGCTTCCATAAATGATAAATTAATTCTAACTAAAACATCTTCTCCATCAACTGCTTGATTTCCTTTAGATTTTTTTCTTCTACCAAAATTCATTCCAAATAAATCACCTAATATATCATCAAGGTCAATATCAACACTGGAAAATCCGCCAAAGCCTCCAAAACCTGATGCTCCTCCACCAAAATTAGGTGCATCATGACCAAAACGATCATATTGAGCTTTTTTTTCTGGATCTGATAAAACTGAATATGCCTCAGAAATTTCTTTAAATTTTTCTTCACTTCCTGATTCTTTATTTAAATCAGGATGATATTTTTTAGCAAGCTTACGAAATGCACTTTTAATTTCTTGTTCACTTGCTCCTTTTTGAAGACCTAAAACTTCATAATAATCTTTTTTCAAATTTATACCTCCTTACTATATATAGAATCAAATTCATCAATTAAGGAATCAAAATAATCTATAGCATTTTTGTATACATTTTTATCTTCTAAATCAATTCCTAAAATTTTAAATGCTTCAGTTGGCCATTTATCTGAGCCAGTTTTCAAGAATTTTATATAATCATCAAGCATTTTTTTATCACCATCAATAATTTTTGATGCAACATATGCTGCTACACATATACAAATTGCATAACTAAATAAATAAAAATTATTATAAAAATGTGATCGAGTAATCCAACCATTTTTTAAAAATTTATTCATTTTTACTGAATTACCATAATATTTTTTATAGGAATTATATGATAACTCATCTAAATAATCTTTAGTTAAAGATCCTCCATTTAAAACTTTATCATACATATCAAGTTCCATTTTTCCTTCTCTAACTGCTCCAAAAAGATTATTAATAATTATATCCAAAATATTATTTATACCAGCTAATTTTTCGTTTTTATCATTACTATTTTGGGATATATAATATGATAAAAGAAATTCATTAGTTAATGATGCAACTTCAACAACATGAAGAGAAATTTCACGATATTGTAATGGAACATTTTCATTTAAGAAACTACTTTGAACATTATGACCAGATTCATGAGCTATAGTAGATAAAGAAGATAAATTATTTTGAAAACTCATTAAAATACGAGAATTTTTTGATATAGAAGAAGCAGAATAAGCACCACTACGCTTCCCCTTATATTGACAATAATCAATATATTTATTTTTAATAATTGCATCATATTTATTTAAATAATCTTTTCCAAGTGGTTTAAGAGATTGTCTAATAATTTCTTGTGCTTCTTCTATTGTATACTCTTTATCTGATGAAACTAAATCAAGAGACATATCATATTGTTGTAATTCATCTAAATTTAAAACTTTTCTTCTTAAATTATAATATTTTTGTAATACGGGAATTTCCTTTTCAGTTATACTTATAAGTGTATCGAAAACTTTATTTGACATATTAAGTTCAAATAATTTTTCATCCCAAGAACTTTTATAATGGTAGATTTTAGCAAGAGAATTACTCATTTTAACATATCCATTTAAAAGTGATGCAGAGGTTTGACCATATTGAGCAATTTTAGTATTAAATAACTTATAAACTTTTTTTCTAATTTCCTGATTTTTACACTTCATTAAAAAACTATAATTATTCATTGCAATTTCATAATTTTTACCATCATCAAATTTAATTTTTCCATAATTATGTTCATTATTTAAAAGATTAGAAGAAATATCACTATAACAGTTCATAGAATTTACAAGTTCTGATACAATAAGTTCTTCTGATTCCGTTAAAACATGTTCCTTTTCCCGATAAGATTTATCTAAATCTGCCTTAAATTCCAATAATTTTTTCTCTTTTTTAAATAAACTCTCATACTCTTCTTTAGATAATTTTAAAAGTTCTGGTAAAAAGAAACAAATATTTTCATCAAATTTTGTTCCTAATAGACTAACTTTATTTTCTCTTTCAATGTTTTTGGATATACCAAGTTCTTGATCATTAACTAATGAAGAATAAACAATTAAATTTTCCCATAAAGAAATAGCAGTTATTTCTTTACTTAAAAATTCGTATAATTTACTTGGATTTTTAGTACATCCTTTATAATTTTTTAATTCTAAAATTAATTTTTCAGCTTCTTTAAAACTTTTATTAAAATCTTTTTCATTTTGAAAATATTCACTTAAATCCCATTTATATTTTTCTGGAACTTCACTTCTATTTTTATATGATTGCATTATAAAACCTTTCTAATATCAGTTAAAAGTTCTAGTTTCCTAGAACTTTTACTTAACAATATTATTTTTCTTCGTATTCAGCTTCTTCTACATCTGATTTTTTAGTTTTCTTATCACTTTTTTTATCTTTATCTTCTTGTTTTTGTTCTTCTTGAGCTTTTTTAGCAGCTTCTTCATAAACTTTTTGAGATAATTTCATTGCTTTTTCATTTAAAGCATCTTTTTTAGATTTAATTGTTTCCATATCATTTTTGTCTAATGCTTCTTTTAATTCTTTAATAGCTTTTTCAGCTTCTTCTACATCTTTTTTATCTGCTTTATCTCCCAAATCTTTTATAGCTTTTTCTGTAGCAAATATTATTTGTTCAGATTCATTCTTAATTTCAGCTTCTTCTTTACGTTTTTCATCTGCTTCTTTATTTGCTTCAGCTTCTTTTACCATTTTATCAATTTCTTCATCACTTAAAGCACCAGATGATGTAATTGTGATTGATTGTTCTTTATTAGTACCTAAATCTTTAGCAGTAACATTTACTATTCCATTTGCATCGATGTCAAATTTAACTTCAATTTGTGGTACACCTCGTGGTGCAGGTGGAATATTAGTAAGTTGAAATCTTCCTAATGTTTTATTATCAGCAGCCATTTTACGTTCACCTTGTAAAACATGAATATCTACAGCTGGTTGATTATCAGCAGCAGTTGAGAAAACTTGTGACTTACTTGTTGGGATTGTTGTATTTCTTGGAATAAGAACAGTCATAATATCTCCAAGTGTTTCAATACCAAGTGATAATGGAGTAACATCTAGAAGTACTAAATCATCAACTTCACCAGTAAGTACACCACCTTGAATAGCTGCACCCATTGCAACAACTTCATCAGGATTTACTCCTTTTGATGGTTCTTGTCCAAGCTCATCTTTAACAAGTTTTTGAATATATGGAATACGAGTTGAACCACCAACTAAAATAACTTTATCAATATCATTTTTAGTCATATTAGCATCTTTTAGTGCTTGACGAACAGGTTCTTTAGTCTTTTCAAATAAATCCATACATAAATTTTCAAATTTAGCACGAGTTAAAGACATTTCTAAATGAAGTGGTCCATCATTTCCTTGCGAAATAAATGGAAGAGAAATAGAAGCAGTAGTTGATGCAGATAAATCTTTTTTAGCTTTTTCAGCTGCATCTTTAAGTCTTTGCATTGCCATTTTATCTTTTGTAAGATCGATTCCATTTTCTTTTTTAAATTCATCAGCAAGATAATCAATTATTTTTTGATCAAAATCATCTCCACCAAGTCTATTATTTCCACTAGTAGATTTTACTTCAAAAATTCCATCCCCAAGTTCTAGAATAGAAACATCAAATGTTCCTCCACCTAAATCATAAACCAAAATAGTGTGATTCTGATCTTGTTTATCAAGTCCATATGCTAAAGATGCTGCTGTTGGTTCATTTATTATTCTTTCAACTTCAAGACCAGCAATTTTACCAGCATTTTTAGTTGCTTGACGTTCAGCATCGTTAAAATATGCTGGAACAGTAATAACTGCTTTTGTTATTTTTTCACCAACATATGCCTCAGCATCAGCTTTAATTTTACTTAAAATTTTTGCACTAATTTCCTCAGCAGTATATTTTTTTCCATTAACTTCAACTTTTTCTTTTGTACCCATTTTTCTTTTAATTGATGAAACAGTACCATTAAAGTTAGTAACTGCTTGACGTTTTGCAACATCACCAACCATTTCTTCCCCATTTTTTTCTGCAAATACTGAAGGTGTAGTACGATTTCCCTCAGAATTTGGAATAACTTTTGGTTCTCCACCTTCTAAAATTGCACAACAACTATTAGTTGTTCCTAAATCAATACCTATAATTTTTGCCATATTATTCACTCTCCTATTCATTTACTTTGACCATGGCAGGTCTTATTATTTTATCTTTATAAATATAACCTTTTTGTAACACTTCAGTTACTATATTAGATTCGTATTTATCATTTTTATCTGTAAGTACTGCTTGCATAGAATTTGGATCAAATTCTTTATGTAAAGCTTCAATTTCTTTTACTCCATAAGTATTTAAAACACCTATTAAATTAGTATAAATCATTTTAAAACCACTTAGGAATTTTGAAAGTTCATCATCCAAATTATCATCATCTTTAATAATTGCTCTTTCAAAATTATCTATTGTTTCAAGTATTGCTTTTATTAAATCTTGACCATCATATTTTATTATCAAATTTTTTTCTTCTTCAGCATGTCTTTTAATATTTTGAATTTCTGCATTTAGTCTAAGTAATTTATCATCTTTTTCTTGTAATTCTTTTTTTAATGTTGCAATTAATTTATCATTTTTTTTATTATCTTTTTGTTTTTCTATTTTTTCTTTTTCAACGTTTTTATCTTTTTTACAATTTTGTTTTTTCTTGTTTTCTTCCATTATTTATCTCCTTCAAATTGTTTTTTTATATAATCTAAAATTCCCACAACTTTATCATATTCCATTCTTTTAGGTCCAACAACAGCTATAGTTCCTTCTTCCCCATTTAAATGATAATGAGTTTTAATAATAGTTACGTTAGAATCAAATTCAGTTTCATTTCCTATATAAATATTAATTCCTTTTTCTTTGTTTTCTTCAATTTTAGTAACTAATTTTTCATCATCTAACTTATCAATTAATCTTCTTACTTCCTCAATATTATTACTATATTCAGGTTGTTTTAAAATATTAGATTTTCCACCAAATACTACATTATTTTTAGTAAAATCATTAAAAGCATCATAGAAAATATTATAAACTGTTTCATATTGTTTAATTATTTTTGCAATTTCTGGTTTAATTTCATATTCTAATCTCATATTAACTTCATCAATTGGAGTACCTTTTAACATTTTATTAATAATTTCTGATGTTTTGATTATTTCATTAATTGATATATTATTAGGAATTTTAAACTGTTTATTTTCCACTATTCCTTTATTAGTACAAACAAGTGCTACTATATGATTATCATCAATTTCAATAATATCAATTTGTCTTAATAAATTATCCTTGGAACTTTTACCTAAAACAACAGATGTATAATTAGTAATTTCTGAAATAATTTCAACACACTTACTAATTGCATCATTAACTTCTAAAGAATTATTTTGAAAAATTGTTTGTAATTTAAGAATATCTTCGCCAGTTAATTCTTTAGGAACCATTAGATTATCTACATAATACTTATACCCTTTTTCTGAAGGTATTCTTCCAGATGATAAATGAGTTTTTTCAAGCAATCCCATCTTTTCTAAGCTAGCCATTTCATTTCTAATTGTTGCAGATGAACAATTAAATTTTTCACATAAAGATGTTGAACCAACAGGTTTAACAGTCTTTATATAATTTTCTACTATTTCTTTTAAAAGATCTTTTTGCCTTTTATCCAAATGCATCACATCCTTAAATTAGCACACTATTTTTTCCAGTGCTAATTACATTATAATATTATGCTTAGCACTTGTCAATATATGAGTGCTAATTTTTTTATTTTTTTAATAAAAAAAATAATCTCTTTTAGATTATTTATTTAAATTTTTAATAATTTTATTTAATAATTTAATTTTTTTATTTATTAGTTTTTTTTGATATGATTTTTCAGGAATATTTTTACTAATAAATATTGCATTTTCTAAACATTCTTTGAAAAACCATAAATTATTTTTATCTTTTCTCAAAATAGGACCAAAGTAATAATCAGAATAATTATATATTTTATTGCCTCTTTTAAATTTCATTGTTATATAATTTATTTTTTTATCTTTAATGACATTTTCATCTTCTATAATAAAATTTTCTTTTTTTAAAAAATTTCGCAAATAATAATAATCATTATTAGTTTGTATAATTATTTTTTTTATTGTTTTTATTTTTTTTATTCCTCTTAATATTTTTATTATATTTTTAGTTCCCAATCCACTTATTACAAGCGTATTTATATTTGTCAAATCAATTTTTTTTATTCCATCAGATAAAATGGGAGTTATTTCTTTTTCTAAACCATATTTTTTTATATTTTTTTTAGCATTATTTAAAGCTTGGTCTAAAATATCAGACACTATAATATTTTTTAAACCCATTTCTTTAACTAAATAGATATCTAAAAGAGCATGATCACATCCTATATCGCAAATTAAATCATCTTTTTTAATATAATTAGCAATAGATTTTAAACGCTTACTAATCACTTAAAAAATCCTTTAATTTTTTAGCACGCGATGGATGTCTTAATTTGCGTAGTGCCTTAGCTTCAATTTGTCTTATTCTTTCACGAGTAACATTAAATCTTTTTCCAACTTCTTCTAAGGTATGATTTGTACCATCAATAAGTCCAAATCTAAGTTCTAATACTTCTTTTTCTCTTTCTTGTAAAGTATCTAAAACAGCTTTTATTTCTTCTTTTAGTATTTCATTGGTTGCATATTCTTCCGGCCCCATATTAGTAGCATCAGGCACAAAATCTCCTAAATGAGAATCATCTTCTTCACCAATAGGTGTTTCAAGTGATACTGGCTCTTGAGAAATTTTAATTACTTCTCTTACTTTATCAACAGAAATTCCCATTCTCTTAGCTATTTCTTCTTCACTTGGTTCTCTATTTAACTCTAAAGTCATTTGTCTTTGGACTCTAGCCATTTTATTAATAGTTTCTACCATGTGGACTGGAACACGAATAGTTCTAGCTTGATCAGCTAAAGCACGAGTTATTGCTTGTCTAATCCACCATGTTGCATATGTGGAAAATTTATATCCTTTATCATAGTCAAATTTTTCTACGGCTTTCATTAAACCAATATTTCCTTCTTGGATTAAATCTAAAAATAATAAACCTCTTCCCACATATCTTTTGGCAATTGAAACTACTAAACGTAAATTAGACTCAGCAAGTAAGTTTTTAGCTATTTCATCGCCTTCAGCTACTTTTTTAGATAATTCTAATTCCTCTTCAGTTGAAAGTAATGGTATTCTACCAATTTCCTTTAAATACATTCTAACTGGGTCATCAATATTTATATCTTTTGTTAATTCTTCTTCATCTAAAATAATATTTTCTGTTTTTACATTTCCCCCATTATTGTCATCTTCATCATCTGTTACAACATCAATATTATTTTCTACAAATGTATTATATAAATCATCTAATGTATCGTTATCAATTTCTAGTCCTTTTAAAGCCTTAGCTAATTCCTCAAAAGTAATATAACCTTTTTCTTTTCCAATTTTTATTAATTCTTCTTTTCTTTCTTCAAAACTTTTAATTTCTTGTATATTTTTTTCCATAATTACACTTCCTTTTTTAATTTAGTTATCTCTTTAACTATTTCTATTTTTTTCATTTCATTATTTTCTTCTTTTAATTCTTTTTTTAACCTTTGAATTTTTTCCTTAACTAAGTAATTTTCAATAACTTCAATATAATTTTCCATCTCTTTAGGTGAAACAAATATTTTATCATTTTCTTTAATAATTTCAAGTACAATATCAGCATTTATCTCTTTTTCTAAAGAAAAAGTTATAAAATCTGCCATATTGATAAAACCATTTATTTCATAAAAATATATAATATCATTTACAATACTACGATGTTTTTTCAAAGGTAAATATCCTAATTTTTTTTGATACATTTTAATATATATTGAATCTTGCATCATAAAGTAAATAATAGCCTCACTTGCCAAAATATCTTTACTTTTTTTATGTTTTTCTGATTCTTTATTATTAGTTTTTATCATTTTTGTAATTTTATTATCTTTTTGGTTATTTAATTTTTTAAATAAAGTTTTATAATCTAAATCATAATCTTTACTCAACTTTTTTAAAACTACTTCAATTGTTATATCATCTTTTTCATTTTTTAAAGAATCTAGCACTTCATTTATATATTTAACTAAATCTTTAGTTTCCGATAAATTTTTATTATTTTTTAAATAGTTAATTTTAAATGACAAATAACTCATTGGTTTTTTTAAATAATTTAAAAATTCTTCTTTTCCTTTTTTGGTTATAAATTCATCAGGATCTTTAAAATCAGTTATTCGAACTATTTTTACATCAATATTTGCTTTTTCTAAAATTTCTCCATTACTATAAGTAGCTTTTTCACCAGCAAAGTCATTATCTAATAGCAAATAAACGGGTACTCTTAATTTTTTTATTAAATCAACTTGATTATTAGTTAAAGCTGTTCCTGATAATGCCACACAATAATTAATGTCATTTTCACATAATCTAATTACGTCCATTTGTCCTTCAACAATAATTAATTTTTTAGATTTTTTTACTTCTTTTTTGGCAATATGATAATTATATAAAAACTCTCCCTTTTTAAATATTTTTGACTCTTTAGAATTAATATACTTTGCTTGATTTTTTTCATCATTATATATACGAGCCGAAAAACCAATAACTTGTCCATCTTCATCAAATAAAGGAAACATTATTCTATTTTGAAAATAATCATAATCATTAGTCATTAACCCAAGTTCATTTAAAAAACTTTTTTCATAACCTTTTTTTTGTAAAATATTAACTAAATTATCTTTTGAGGGTAAAGAAAGACCAATTTTAAAATTATCAATTGTTTTTTCGGTAAGATTACGATCTTTTAAATATTTTAAAGCTTTTTTACCAAAAGTAGTATTTAAATTATTTATATAATATTTACATACAAATTCCAACAAAATATGTTCTTTATCATCTTTTATTTTATTTTTTTTGTAAGTATTATTAAATGTTAACCCGATATTTTTAGCAACTATCGACACTGCTTCCATAAATGATACATTTTCATAATCTTTAACAAATGAAAAAACATTTCCTGATGCTCCACAAACAAAACATTTATAAATTTGCTTTTCGGGAGAAATACTCATTGAAGGATTATGATCATCATGAAAAGGACAAACAGCAAAATAATTTTTTCCTTTTTTAGTAATTGAAATATAAGATGAAATTATAGAAACTATATCTGCTTTTTCTCTTATTTCATTTATTTGATTAAATGAATTTGTCATAAAAATGCTCCTCTAATAATATATATACGCCTAAATTTTTATTTTTCCTTTTTTTTTGTAAAAAAAAAGACATATTATTTAATATATCAATATTAATTAGTAATTTTGTCTAATTTTTTTATTCCCAAAGATAAAATTAATATAACTAATACTGGTGATAAAAAATTAAATCCAATCTTTATTAATAAAAAAGTAAGCAATGAAGATAATACTCCATAACAAATTTTTAATTTTTTTCTATTTGGACATATTCTAATATCTGTCAATAAATAAACACCTACAAAAATTGTATTATAAGAAAATAATGGTAAAAATGAATTATATAAATTATGATTAAATAAAAAAGATATTAAACAAATTATAAAAAAAGTTGTTAAATAATAAAAACATGATTCTTTTTTATACAATCTTTTAAAACATAAATAAATATATGAAAATAATATAAATAAATTTGATGAAGCATTTATTCCTCCAGGTCCAAACCCTAAAAATATATTACTTGTTTTAATTTCCATAATATTTTTACTTTCATATAAATTATTATAATCTATTTGAAAAAATAAATTAAAAACTATTATAAGAATTAAACACAACATTGAACTTTCACTAAAGTACAATTTTTTATTTATAAATTGTATTAAAAAACTTAGTATAAAAACCAAAATAGAAAATATAAAAACATTAACTCTTGGACATATTAATGATCCTAAAAATATACCATTTAAAGCAAAAATTGAATCAAAAATTTTAAATTTAATGTTTTTATTTTTAATTTTTAAAAATAAATATTCACCTAAATAACAACATAAATATCCTAAAATTGGAAGTAATATAGGTTTAAAAATACTAAAAAAATTAATTAAATTTTTTTGATATAATAATATCCCATTTTTATAAAATCCAAATAATATGGGAAAAATTAAAGAAAAAATAATAGTTAAATTATATTTTTTTATGGAATTATTACTATGAATAAATGGAGCATTCATCATTTTTCCTCCTTTAATAAGTTAATATTTGAGGGACACATATAAGAACATAACCCACATTTAATACACTCTTTTTTTCTTAATTTTGGATTTAAATTAAGGGGACAAACATTAAGGCATTCGCCACAATTTATACATTCATATTCTTTTTTTTCTTCGTATTTTTCTATTATAATACTTCTTAGATTATTAGTAACTATTAATTTATTAATATCAACAATATTACCACTCATTACTCCATTTGCAATACAAATATAATTAGTATTATCTTTTATTTTAATATTATTTTTTAATGCTTCACTAATTAAACAACCTATTTTTACATTTATTACTTTAGGATTTTCAACTAAATTTCCTGTTATAGTTATATATTTTTCTGTTACTTTAGCTTTTCTTTTTAAAGCATAATATAAATTAAATAAAAACGATGCTTTTAAAATGCAAGAATTATTTTTATTTAAAAATTTCTTTAAAACAATATCGTTACCAAGAGGATAAAAATATTCTACAATTTTCAAGTGTATTTTAGGGTATGTTCCTAACATATTTAATGTTTTAGATATAACATCGCTTTCTTTAGAACTAATTAAAATATGAGCTTCTTTTATATTAAATATATCAATTAAAGCATCAATAGTTTCTAAAATTTTTTCAGTATGATCTTTTAAATAAAATAATTCATTTGCCTCATAAGGATCCAAATCAATGCAAGAAATAAACAAATTTTCACAATTTAAATTCTTAGCAAATTTATCATCTACATAATTTTTTATATGACTTAAAATTTCTTCTTTTGTATATTTATTTATATATTTTTTATTACCATGGCGAAATTTTAATTTTTCTTTATAATCATTTTCAATTCTTAAAGTTGTTATTTCTTTATTATTTTCATCAACTAATATTTTAAAATTTTTTAAATTTCCACTTATAGATGAAAATTTATTATCAAAAATAGTTTCTTCTTTATACACATAATCATTATAATTAAAATTTACTAAATTAGTATTAAAAACTGGTATATATATATTTTCAACATCTAATTTATTTCTAGTAATTGAAGAAATTTGTATGTTATCTTTATTTATTTGTAATTTCATAAATACCACATTCCTAAAATTATTATACTAATATTTTTTTCAAAACAAAAGTTTTTTATAAAAAAAAATAATCATTTTTTGATTATTTCATTTCTTTTATAATTTTTTCTATTTCATCTTTGCTTCTAAAACCAATTTCAGTTTTGTAAATTTCTCCATTTTTTATAAAATTAATTTGAGGAATTGACATTACATTATATTTTATAGCTAAATCTTGATGTTCATCAACATTAACTTTAATAATTTCTATTTCATCAATATCTTCTAAAACTTTACTAAGAATTTTACATGGACCACACCAATCAGCATAAAAATCAATTATAACATTTTTACCCTTTATTAATTCTTCTAAATTTTCATCTTTTAAATATTTAATATTCATAATTATTCCTTTCTAATTAACTAATTGTTTTATGTAGCTATTTTTTATTTTACCCTTATTTATTAAATATTTTAAATTATTTTCTGATATCATTTTATTATTTAACATAACTTTAATAATTTCAAAATTTGTTTTTTCCTTATTATTATATTTTTTTATAATTTTATAAATTTCATTAATATTATTATATACTTCATAAGATAAATTATTTATTATTGGCGTATTTTTTAAAATTATATGATGAAGCTTACTATTATTTACTAAATTATTATTAAAATTTAATTGGCAAATTATAAATAAAATTATAAAAATTATCAAATAGCTTTGGAAAAAACCAAATATAGCACCAATTAACCTTGATGGTAAATTAAGTATTATAGTTGACTTTATTATTTTATCTAATATTTTACTAATTTTAAGAATTAATTTAACTAATACCATTAATAATGTCAAACAAATTAAAAATGCTAAAGCTTCATATATTAATATATTTAAAATTGTTATTCCTTTTATATTAAAAAAAGGTAAATGTTTATATAAAAATATCGAAACTGGATTTTTAATAAAATAAGAAATTACAAAAGCTATAAGTAAACTTGAAAATTCAACTATTGATTTAATCATGCCTCTTGAAAAACCAATAATTGTTCCAACTATTAAAATAAAAATTATAAATAAATCTAAAATATTAATATTTAACATAAAACCCTTTCTAATATTATTATATATAAGATTTAATGATTTTACAAAAAAAATATGCTAAAATTAATGTGAGGTGTAAATATGACAATTGTTTTTAAAATAAGTGATAATTTAAAGCAAAAATTAATTGATTTTTATAAAGATACTAGTGTTTTAACTCCTCCACCTTATTCTGTTTTTCAATCCAAGAATGCAGATGGTACTACCGTAACTTTATATAATTCTGGTAAAGTAATGTTTCAAGGAATTTCTGCTGATATTGATGCTGCCTTATGGAAAGACCAAGAAAAATATCTAAATAACAAAATTATTGATATAACTTCTAAAGAAGAACAAAAAAAGAACAAAACTGACAAAAAAACAAAAAGTATTATAAATATTTCATCAATTGGATCAGATGAAGTTGGAACTGGTGATTATTTTGGTCCAATTGTCGTAACTGCGACGTATGTAAATAAAAGTAATTACAATTTTTTAACTAATTTAAAAGTTGGAGATTCTAAAAAAATAACTGATGAAAATATAAAAAAAATAGCTCCAGAAATTATTAAAAAAATTCCCTATAAAACTTTTATTTTAACTAATGAAAATTATAACAAACAAAAAAATTATAACATGAATAAAATAAAAGCAATTTTACATAATAAAGTATTATGGGAAATTTCAAAAGAAAATTTTAAATATGACAAAATAGTAGTAGACCAATTTTGCTATCCTAAAAATTATTATCAATATATTAGTGAAACAAAAAATAAAGTTAACAATATAACTTTTATGACAAAAGCAGAGGATCAAATTTTATCGGTAGCATGTGCATCAATTATATCTCGATATATTTTTTTAAGAGAAATTGATAAAATGAGTAAAGATTTAAATATTAAAGTTCCTAAGGGAGCGGGTCAAAATGTTGATAATATTGCTTTAAATTTAGCTCAAAAATATGGTTTTGAGTTTCTATCTAAATATGTAAAATTAAATTTCAAAAATACCCAAAAAATAAAAGATAAAATTTAAAAATTTTATCTTTTTAATTGTTTTTTAAAATTTCCATTGCTTTTTTCATTTTTAAATCATATTTTACAACTTCTAATCCGCCAAAAGCCTTTAAAAATTCTGTTTCTTCCATTTGATATCTTTCAGCCATATTAGCGGCTTCTTTTTTGGCATCATCATCAGTTATTTTTATATTTTCTTTTTCAGCTATTTCTTCAAGCAAATAACGTGATTTAACCCTATTTTCAGCTTCACCTTTCATCATATTTTCTAAATCTTCCATTTTAGAATTTGTAAATTGTAGGTATTGTTCAATTGTAAGTCCTTGCATTTTTAATTGTTCTTCATATTGGTGAAGCATACGATGAATTTCATCATGAATAATTTCTTCATTAAGTTTTATATCCATATTTGCGATTGCTTTTGTAATTAAATCATTTAAATATTTATCTTCACTTTCATGATCTTTTTGATGTTTTATTTCTTCTTTAATTTTTTCTCTAAAACTATTTTCATCTTTGATATCATCATATCCTAAATCTTTATAAAAATCTTCATTAAGTTCTGGCAATATTTTTTCTTTTATTTCTTTTACAGTAACTTTAAAAGTTACATCTTTATTTTTCAAATCTTCGGTATAATTTTCAGGAAATTTTAATTTTAACTCTTTTTGTTCATTTACTTTCATTCCAATTAAACCATCTTCAAAACCTTCAATAAAAGTTTTTGAACCAATTTCAAGAGGATAATCTTTTCCTGTTCCACCTTCTAAAATTTTACCATCAACTACTCCTTCAAAATCAATAACAGCAGTATCGCCCTTATCAACAGAGCCATTTTCTTTTATAACTATTTCTGCATATTTAGTTTTTAAATTTTGAATTTCCTTATCAATCTCATCTTTCGTAACCGTAACTTTATCTTTTTTTATGCCTAAATTTTTATACTCGCCCAATTTAATTTCTGGTTTTGTTATAATAGTAAATTCAAAAACAACTTCATTTTCATTAATATTTTTAATATCAACTTTAGGTTCACATTCTGGTATTAATTTTTTATCAACAATAATCTTCTTATATGCATCTTGCATTGCAATGTCAACTGCATCAGGAAATAAAGAATTAACCCCAACTTTTTTAAAATAAATATTTTTAGGGACACAGCCCTTTCTAAAACCATCCAATTTTATATCTTTTTGTTTTTTCTTAAAAACATTATCTAAAATATCTTCCCATTCTTTTCCTTTTAAAGATATTTCTATATTATGTACATTTTTCATTTTTTCACCTCTTAACAAATAATATTATATAATAAAAAAAAAAGCAAAACAAGTAATTATTTTTTTTGTAAATTTTGCAATTTTTTTAAATATTCTTCTTCTTTTAAATAATCTATTTCCAATTCTTGTTTAATTTCAGGTTCAACATTAATTTTTTTTACTTCTAAATCATTTTGCTTGTAATCATCATATACTATTTTATTACGATTAGCATTTTTTATTAATTCAGAATAACTTATTATTGCACTTTTTTCTTGTTCATCTTCATATTGGTCAATTTTATCATTCACTGAATCAGAATTATTTTGTAAAAATTCCTTTGTATTAGCAATATTGTTATTACTATTAGTATTAGTGGTAGTATTTATTTTATTTAATTTACTATTTATTTTTACAAAATATATCATACCAATAAAAGTAGCAATTAAAAGTAAAATGAGCCCAAAAAATAATATATCAATCCATGCTAAAGTATTAGAAATATCTGATAAAGTATAAAATAAATTTATCATTACATCACCCTTTTAATTTATTTATTTAATTTTAACATAGTTTTGTAATTAATTAAATAGTAAATTAAATTAATAAATAAATTGAAAATTAAATATTTTAAAATATAAATTATCTCAAAATTATTATAATTATTTATTAAATACAAAATAAAAATTAAAATAATATAATTTAAAATATTTAAAATTAAATAAGTTATAAATTTAATATTAAAAATTTTTAAAAAAAAGTAATTAAACAAATACAAAAACATAAATATAGCCATATGAATAAATAAATTTGACGTTATGATATCTATAATAATACCAAGTATTAAAATTTTTATCCATTCTTTTTTTATAGAAAATATACATATGGGAAAAATCACAAAAAATGTCGAATATTTTGTCATATTATAAATTATAATATCTAAAAATAAACTAAACATTTCTCAATTCCTTTAATACTACTAAATTATTTAAATTTTTAATATTATAACTTGTTTTAAAATATAATTTATACTCTATATTTTCTTTAATTAATTTTGTAACGTATCCAACGTAAATATCGCTTTGGGTTATTCCAAGTCCAGAAGTATATATTTTATCACCTACTTTAATATTATTATTATCTGTCATAGAAACTTCAAATTCATTTGTATCTTTAATAAACTTTTTTACTACACCATAACTGTTATTTACTTTTATTGACATATTTAAATTATTCGAACTAATTAATTTTACTTTGGCAGTTTTTTTATAAACTTTGTCTACTATACCAACAATTCCATTTTCAGAAATAACTGCTGCATTTTTTTTAATATTTTTATCTTTTCCTTTATCAATTATTAAATAATTATAAAAATCATATACATTTCTTTCTAGAATTTTACAATTTAAATAATCATAATTATTATAATCATCTAAATTAAATTTTTTTAAATTCTTAATCTCCTTTTTTAAATATTTATTTTCTGCTTTTAATATTTCGAGGTTAGCATCTGATAAAGTATTTTTTTTAAAAATTGAATTTATATTTTTAAAAGCATAATTTATGGGACTTTTAAATATAAAAAGTAAAAATAATATTAAAATATAATAACTATATTTAAAGATTTTTTTCATATTTACCTCACTTTATTATTTTCTAAATAACTATAATACTTATTATTACCAATTATAATATGATCTAATACCTCAATTTGTAATAATTTTCCTATCTTTATAATTTTTAATGTAAATATATCATCTTGTTTTGATGGTAAAATACTACCACTTGGATGATTATGAATACAAATTAATGATTGAGCCGAAAAAATATAAGCATATTTAAATATTTCTCTGGGATGTGCTATACTTTGATCTAAAGTTCCTTTAAATAATACTTTTTTTTCAATCAACTTTTTTTTAGCATCTAAATATAAAACAATAAATTCCTCTTGATATACATTTTTGAAATAATATTTAAACATTTTAAAAACTTTGGTAGTAGAATTTATAATAATATCTTTTTCATAATTATCTTTATATACTCTTTTTCCAAATTCTATTGCTGCACATAAAGTTATGGCTTTAACCATTCCTAAGCCTTTAATTTTTAAAAAAGAATGATATGTGTAACTTTTTAAATTATTTAAATTTTTAGCATTTTTTAATATTTCTAATGATAAGTCCTTAGCTGATAAATTTTTAGTTCCAGTCCTTAAAATTATAGCAATCAAATCTTCATTAGATAAATTTTCAACTCCGTATTTTATTAATCTTTCTCTAGGTTTTTCATAATCAGGTAAATCTTTAATTTTGGTCATTAATTTTTAAAAATTCCTCTAAAATTTTTTGATTAGTTTCTAAAAATACTTCTTCAGAATCTGTTTTATTTAATATTTGTTCATAATTTGTAGAAAGATTAATAAAATTATTATTACTTATTTCAATTTCCTTTTTATAAAAATTAATTTGTTGATCTTTTAAATAATTATTCATTTTTAAAATTGCATTGCTATCATTTAATATCGAAAAGTATACACGATAAAAGTCATCATCATTTACGATAATACTACCTTTAAATTTATTTTTTTTATTTAAAGCATTATTTTTATTTTTATACACACCTAATTGAAATGCTGTATAGGAATTTTGAATATTAATAACATCTTCTATTTTTTTATCAGATCTTTTAAATAATGCAAAAGCAAAGACACTACCAATTAATACTGATATAAGAATAAAATAAATAAATTTTTTCAAACATATCACCATAAAAAAAATAACATAAATCTTTTAAGATTTATGTCGAATTATAAGACACCATCCAAACTAAAACTTTTTGCCTCAGTAATTTTGACATCAACAATTTGACCAATATATTTTTCACTTGCTTTTATATTTACTAATTTCATAGTTTCCGTATAGCCATACACTTTATCCTTATCTTTTTCGCTTTTTCCTAAAATTAATACTTTACAAGTTTTATTTAAATATTCTTTATTTTTTTGAAGGGAATAACTATTTATCAATTCATTTAATCTTTTTAGTCTTTCTTCTTTTTCTTTTAATGTAATTTTATCCTCCATTAAAGAAGCAGGTGTTCCTTCTCTTTTGGAAAAAATAAAAGTATATGCACTATCAAATTTACAAGTTTTAACAATATCTAATGTTTCTTGAAAATCTTTTTCAGTTTCATTTGGAAAACCTACAATAATATCAGTAGTTATTGCTACATTTTTTATTTTGTTTTTTATTTTATTAAATAAATTTAAATATTCTTCTTTAGTATATTTACGATTCATCTTTTTTAAAATCTCATTACTTCCTGATTGTAAAGGAAGATGTATATAAGGCATAATATTTTCTTTTTTGGCAATTACATCTATCATATTATCAGTAAAATCCCAAGGATGAGATGTTACAAAAAAAATTCTTTGAATTTTCAAATCACTAATCATATCCAATAGTTGAGAAAAATCAACTTCCCCTTTACGATCTTTCCCATATGCATTAACATTTTGCCCAAGTAAAGTTATTTCTTTATAACCTTTATTAATTAATTCTTTAACTTCATTTATAATATCTTCATGCTTTCTACTTCTTTGTCTACCTCTAGTATATGGAACTATACAATAAGTACAAAATTTATCACATCCATACATAATATTTACATATGCTGTATATTTAGAATCACGTTTATATTCAAAATTTTCATATATATTATTTTCATTGGATAATACTTCGATATTTAATTTATTTTGCTTTTCAATAAGCATTTTAGGCAAATCAAAAATATTATGTGTTCCAAATACAATATCCACAAATTTGTATTTTTCATAAATGTTTTGACAAACTTTTTCACTTTGAGCCATACACCCACATATTCCAATAATTAAATTTTTATTTAATTTTTTTAGATGTTTACATCGTCCTAAAAAACCATAAACTTTATCATAAACATTTTCTCTTATTGCACATGTATTTAATAAAATAAGATCACTTTCATTTTCATTATTTGTTTCTTCAAATCCTAAATTATCTAAATATTTTTTCAATATTTCTGAATCATGAACATTCATTTGGCATCCATAAGTTTTAAGTAAATATTTTTTACCTTTAAATAAATTTTTTTCATAACTATTATTTTGATATATAATTTTTATTTCTTCATCTTTTAATCTTTTTCTTTCTTCTATTAAATTGGGAAAATTCATAGAAATCAACTCCAAAGATAATTTTAGCACTTAAATCTTTTTTTGTAAAATAATTAATTATATTTTATTTTCTATTTTCCAAATATTTTTTCAAATTAATAGCAACATTTTCAGGAATAATTTTAGCAATTTCACTTATTTCAGCATTTTTTAAATTATTTAAATTTTTAAATTTTTTAATTAATTCTTTTTTTCTAATATTACCAATTCCCGGAATATCATCTAAAATACTTGCTATTGACCCTTTAGAGCGTATTTGACGATGATAAGATATTGTAAAATTATGTACCTCTTCTTGCATAAATGATAGTAAATGAAACAAATTACTTTGCGGATTAATTTTTATAATACTTCCATCGCTATCTAATAGTTCATTTGTTTTGTGTTTTTCATTTTTTTTAAGACCTACTACTTTTATTGGCAAATTTAATGAATTTAAAACTTCTATAGCAGCATTAATTTGAATTAAACCACCATCTACAATTATTAAATCAGGTAGTGTTTTTCTTTCTACTAATAATCTATAATATCTTCTATAAATAACTTCTTTCATCATATCATAATCACTTTTAAATTCTTCCATTAATTTAAATTTTCGATAGCCATTTTTATATGGTACACCATTTTTAAACATTACCATACCAGAAACATTAAAATTACCAAAAATAGTTGAATTATCAAAAATTTCTATGGTATCAATTATTTTCAAATTTAACAATTCTTTAAGTTCATTTATTGCTTCACTATTTTTTTTATCTTTAGCAAGAATTAATTTAATTTTATTTTCATAATTCATTTTAGCATTATCAAATACCATGTTAAGTAAATCTTTTTTTATTCCTTTTAAAGGACAATAAATTTTAGTATCAATAACTTTACTTAGCAAATTTATATTTAATTTGTCTGGTATTAATATTTCAGATGGAATTTCATGTTTTTCATAAAATGTAAAAATATAGTTTTCCATATCTTCTAAAGAAGTATTAATAACTGGAAATAAATCATTGTGACTTCCCACAATTTTACCATTTCTTAAAAAGAAAATTTGCAAACTTAAATAACCGTTTTTAAAATAATAATTTATTATATCTCTATTTTTTAAATCTCTTATTTCACATTTTTGATTTTCTAAAATTATTTTCATTGATTTTAATTCTTCATACAGTTCACTAGCTTTTTCATAGTTTAAATTTTCACTAAAATAATTTATTTTTTGCATTATTTTTTCTTCTAATATTGTTTCATTTCCTTTTAAAAATGAAACAATTTCTTCAATCATTTTAGATATAACTTCAGGATCAATTTTTTTTATACAATAACCTAAACATTCATTAATATGATAATATAAACATAAATTATCTTTTTTTCCATTACATTTTTTTAAAGGATATAATCTATTTATTAATTTTACTACTCTTCGTGCAGCATATGCATTTTGATAAGGGCCAAAAATATAGGAATCTTTTTTATTTTTTATTTTTTTATATCTGGAAATTTTAAGCTTTGGATATGGTTTTTTTATAAGCTCAATATAGGGATATGTTTTATCATCTCTAAGTAATATATTATATTTAGGATCATATTTTTTTATTAAATTTATTTCTAAAATAAAAGCTTCTAATTCACTTTTAGTTATAATATAATCAAAATCAGCTATTTCACTTACCATTACAGCTGTTTTACCTGTAACTTTATTATTAAAATAACTTTTTACTCTATTATGTAAATCTTTTGCTTTACCCACATAAATAATAATACCATCTTTATTTTTCATTTGATAAGAACCAGGAAGATGTGGTATTAAACTAAGTTTTTCTTTAAACATAAAAAGACTCCTTTAATAATGCTAGTATATCAAAAAAGTAATGATAATTCATTACTTTTCTCCTTCATTTAACATTTTAGTTATAAAAACACCATATCCAGTTTTAGGATTATCAACAATTACATGTGTTACTGCTCCAATAATTTTATCATCTTGAATAATTGGACTGCCACTCATTCCTTGAACTACTCCCCCAGTTTTTAATAATAGTTTTTGAGATGTTATATTAAAATATATATTTTTAATATCATTTTTTGGATTAATCTTATTAATATTTATGTCAAAAGACTCAATTTTTTCTCCATTTAATACTGTATATATTTTAGCATTGCCAAGTTTTATATCTGAAGGCTCAGCTACTTTTAATTTTTCTTTTTGAGGAAGTGATTGATTATATGTTCCATAAATTCCATATTTTGTATTTTTAGAAATATCGCCATATTCAAAATCATAATAAAATTTTGCTTTTTTTCCTCCCGCAATACCAGATGAAGATCGATCAATACTTGTTACTAAACTTTTAAATATAAAACCTGTTTTGACCTCAATTTTTTGATTAGTATTACTTTCAATAATTTCATGACCAAGGGCCCCAAATTTATGAGTTTCAGGATCTATATAAGTTAATGTTCCAATTCCTGTAATGCTATCTTTAACATATAAACCTGTCTTATAAATATTATCTTCTTTTTCTAATTTTAAATTAATCTTTTTTAATTTATTGTTTCTTTTTATAGTTAAATTCACATTATCGTCTTTTTTTTCCTTTTCTATTGTTTTTATTAAATCATCAATTGTATTAACGCTTGTATTCTCGACTTTTATTATATTATCTCCAACTTTTAAAGAAGGATTTCCTTTATTAAAATTTCCATTAACTCGATAAAATCCAATAATCATTATTCCTTTAGTAGATATTTCAATTCCCAGATTTTCTCCTCCAGGAATAATATAATTTGAATAACCACAACAAAAAATACTGGAAATTAATACCAAAATTAAACAAAAATATTTTTTAATCATAAAAACCACCATTATTATTATGTCCAAAAAAAATTATAAAAAAAAGACAATTATTGGCTGTCTTTTTTTATCATTTATTTCGAGTTTAACAAATTAAATTAGCTTTTTTCTTTATCGTTTTCGTTATCTTTAATTAAATTAGCAACAGGATTTTGATCTATTAATGAATCTAATAATTGACTAGCTAAATTTTGTCCACTAATTGAAGTGTTATTTGCACCATTTATTTTAGGATTTGTTAATCCCGTTTCAGTTTTAATAAAACGATCAATTTTTCTTAAATTAGTCATATTAGATTTTGTTTCAGTTTCATAATGATGTCTAGCATTTGAATTACGATAACGAGTAAACATTACAAAAAAGTAAATAAATCCTGCTAATAAAAATACCCAATTATAATCAAAATCTACAAATAGCATTGCCAAAATGCCTAAAATTTCTACTAAGAAGGAAATTCCTATTAATTTTGGAATGTGAATTGGAATGCTTCCCATAGTTTCTTTAGTACGAGCATTTACGGCAACATAATGTAATACTTTTTTTTCGCCATTTATTTGCAAATAACTATATAACCAAACAGGTAAATACGCTGCTTTCCATTGTTGTCCTTTAACATCTAATTGCTCATTACTCCAAGCAACACCACGATCATATTCTTTTAATGTATCATTTGCAGCAAATTTAGCTATATCTTTAGATTGTTTTTCAACTAAAGGTCGCAATTGATCTATATTAGTATCACGCTTTTCAGATGTATAACCTTTTAAATAATTAGCATTAAATTTGACACAATTTTCTAGGTCAAATGGCATAATTGCATTAATAACATTATTTGTTGCGTTTGATTGAGAATTATTTAATTTATCAGCACTAGATTCAATAGTTAAACCTTGTATAACTAAGTCAAATTCTCTTTCTACATGATAAAGATCTGCATCATAATAAGTTTTTCTGTTTTCTTTACTATCATGATAATATGTTCTTGTTAAATGTTCGCCATTTCCAACAAGATTAACATGAGTATTTGCATCAACTAACATATATGGCAAGTATACACCCATAATATTTTCTGTTGTAAATTCTTGTCTAAATTTAGGATGAGCAAAAAATTTTCTTTTGCCTACAAACTTTTCAATTTCAGTTTTAGCCACGTCTTTAGAGATGCCAAATGGCAATACAACATCTGGTATACTTCCATTTGGAATTTGTTGATTTACTGATAATGTATTTCGACACCAATGACATCTAGCTTGAGTTGAGGAAGCTGTATCAATTACTACTTCAGCCCCACAACTACTACATTTAAAAGTCAAAATATCTTTGGTATCTGCAATAATATCAGTAGCTCCAGAACCTATTACTTGACCTTGTAAATGATTTAAATCTTGTTGCATATTATCTAATTTTTCTGGTTCAAATTCATGCCTACAAAAATTGCATCTTAATTTTCCATTTTTAATATTTAAAGATATATCAGTTGAACCACATTTTGGACATTTATTTTGTCCATCCTTAGCTTTTTCATCAGTTTTAATAATAGTAGGTATATCACCAATATTATTTGTAGTTATCACATTTTCACTGCTATTTTCCATAAATTAAATTCCTAATAATTGATTTTTTACCTTATCATAATCTTCTTGAGTTATTAATCCAGCATCTAATAATTTTTTCTTTTCATTTAATATTGTCATTGGATCTTGTTGATTAACATCTTGTGCTTGAAAAGAAGATTGTTGTGCTGGCTGTTGTGCCACTTGACCAAATGCAGGTTGATATGATGATTGAGTTTGTTGTTGTTGCATTGTACCCATCATTCCTCCAGCCGCATTCATACCCATTCCCATGAAAGCCATGCCAGCTCCACCACCATTTTCGCCAGCAGCTTGCATACCTCTAGCAGCAGCTTGTTGCATAAAGGCATTTCCTCTTGCTCCAGATAATGCATCAGCTTTTTTAACGTCTTTCATTAATTCTTTCGTATCTTCATCATATTCAATTGCTAAAATTGCCGTTTTAACAATTTCAAGTCCACGATCAGTTTTCCATTGATAAGCATCTTCAACAGCTTGTGCCATTGCTTGTGCAAAGCCAATTTGATCGCCTTGAATTTTAGATATACGATTACCTTTACTTGGATCATTTGTATAATTTGAAAATGCTGCGGATAATGTTCCAACTACTTCATTGAATAATTGATTTCCTGCATCATTATCCATATCTGAAAAATCAAATACTGGGGCATTAGGTTGTAAATAGCTAGCAGGTACAAAATTTTTAACAAATAATAATGGATCTACAATTTTTAATGTATAAGTTCCTCTAGTAATAGCTCCTACTTGAGTGCCAAAGTAAGCATCATCCCAATAAATTTCAGATTGTGTACCAAATTTATTGTTAGGAATTTCTTTTAAATTAACATAAAATGCTAATTGTTGAGTTCCAGGTTGTCCTCCAAATTTAAATCTTTCCCAAGATGTTTTCAATGTAGATGAAAATATACCATCACCTGCAAATATAGATTGTGAATTTTGATCATCAGATCTAAATTCAAATCCTCCAGGTTCAGCAATTAAACCTGTAATTTGACCATCTTGCATAGTAATTAAGGCTGTTTTTTCAGGAACAATAATTTTACTACCATTTGTAATAATATTTAAAGAGCCACTTGTATTTTCACCTCTTTCTGCATTAGTCCCTTGTAATACAGCTGGAAATAATCCAGCCGTTGCAGCTACACCAGATTTTGGTGCATAAAAGTCTTTCCATTGATCGGCAAAAGTTCCACCTATTGCTCCACTAAAAGCTTTAATAAATCCCATATTCTTTACCTCTTTCTTTTTTTAAACAATAAAAAATTTTTATTTTTCTTATTTACTAAATTATATCATAATAAGTTATAATTTTAATATAGAACTTAAATAAAATGTATATTTTTGTAAAATAAAAGATAATATTTACATATTATCTAACAATTATCATCCATATCATTAAATGTTTCAAATGTTCCATCTTCCTTTAAAATTTTACTAACTGCTTCATTTGCTTCATTTAATTTATCACTGCAACTTTTAGCTAACTTCATTGCTTTTGTGTATTTGGAAATTGCATCGTCTATAGATACATCTCCATTTTCTAGTTCCTTTACTATTTTCTCTAATTCCTCCAAATTAGATTCAAAATTAACTTTTTTTTCTTCCATTATTCTTTCTCCTTTACAACAACTTTTAAATTTCCTTTAGAAAGTCTAATTTTAAGTACATCATCTATAAATACATCATCAATATCTTTAATAACTTTTTCATTTTTCATAACTACACTATAGCCATTATCAAGAATTGATAAGGGATTTAATAATTGCAGCTTACTTTTAAGTAATTCAAAACTATGATTTTTATTTTTTAAAATATGATTTATATTAACTTTTAAATTTTCCAAAGAATTAGACAATTTTTGCTCTTTTATTTCATATAGACTTAAAGGATTTTTTAAAATATATGAATTAGTTAAATATTCTAATTTTTCTTTTTTATTTTTAAACAAATTGTAAATATTTTTATTTAACATATTTTCAATGGTGGAAATATGAAATTTTACATCAACTAGATTCGGTACAGCCATTTCAGCTGCTCCAGTTGGAGTTGGAGCTCGTAAATCAGCTACAAAATCAGCAATTGTAAAATCTACCTCATGTCCAACTGCCGAAATTATTGGTATTTTTGAATCAAATATTGCTTTTGCAACAATTTCTTCGTTAAAGGCCCATAAATCTTCTATAGATCCCCCACCTCTTCCAAGAATTATAACGTCTAAATCAAATTCTTGAGCTTTTTTTATTTGTTTTACAAGACTTTCTTTAGCTCCTTCCCCTTGTACTAAAGCAGGAAATAAATAGGTATTACAAACATTGTATCTTCTTTTAATTGTACTTAATATATCTCTAATTGCCGCACCAGTTGGAGCAGTTATAATACCAATATTTGATGGATATTTAGGTATTTTCTTTTTATATTTTTCATCAAAAACACCAAGATTTGCTAATTTCTTTTTTAATTCTTCAAATTTTTTATGTAAATCACCAACACCATCTTCAAACATTTTTTCCACATATATTTGATATCCACCAGTTGCTTCATAAATACTTACCTTTCCTTCAACAAACACTTTCATACCATCTTTAGGTAAAAAATTTATATTTTTAGTTTGAAAAGAAAACATAATTGCATTAATTTTAGAATTATCATCTTTTAAAGAAAAATAATAATGTCCTCTTGTATGAGCTTTAAAATTAGATATTTCTCCTTTTAAAAAAACATATTTTAATTCAATATCATTATCAAATTTAAGCTTTAATTTTTTAGTAAAATCAGAAATAGTGTAATAGTTATTATTCATTATTAATCACCTTATCTAAAACGCCATTAATAATTTTAAAAACTGATTCATCACTGTATTTTTTGGCTAATTCTATAGCCTCATTAATTGCTACAATATCAGGAGTTTCAGTATAATTTATTTCATATAAGCCAATTCTAAGAATTTCTGCTCCTGTTAAATCAATTCTATCAATTGACCAATTTTTTAAATATTTATTAGCTAAAAAATCTATTTCATTTCGATGAGTCTCAATGCCATATACAATTTCTTTTACAAATTCATTATCTATATCTATATTATCTTTAATAATTTCATCAATTTTAACATCCATCTTTTCTTTTCTTCTAATATCAATTTGATAAAGTATAATCATACATTTTTCTCTTAATTCACTTCTTTTAAAAGACATAATAATCACCATTTAAATTATATCAAATAATAATAAAATAAGCAAAAAAATTGCTTTAATACCAAGCAATCTTTTTATTGTCTTTTACCATTTTTTTATCTAATGATTTTTGATAAGATAATTTGTTATATAATGAATACAAATATTTTACATTATAACAATAATTTTTATCATGATTTTTAATAAGTAATAAATATTTAATTAGAAATTTTTTTAATGACTCTTCAAATTTTCTCTTTAAATTTTCATCAATTATTTCTAAATTTAGTTCAATATTTAAACTTAACAATAAAAATGAACGATTTATAATCATAATATTATCATTATATAATAAATTATCAATATTATATTTTGGATCATATTCTTTTAAAATTAAAATATAATTATTTATTAATTCAAATTCATTAAAATTATCAGATAATTTTAAAACTTTTTTTGGCTCAATAGCTGTATATTGCACTAATTTTTTCCTCCTTTTTTAAAAAAGCCTTTTAATATTATCACTTTTAATAAATATTGTCAAATAATTTTATAAAATTAAGAGGAAATTATTTTTCCTCTTTTAAAATTGCTAAAAATGCTTCATTTGGTATTTCAACATTTCCAATCATTTTCATTTTCTTTTTTCCTTCTTTTTGTTTCTCTAAAAGTTTTCTTTTTCTGGTAATATCTCCACCATAACATTTTGCTAAAACATTTTTTCGCAAAGCAGAAATATTTTCTCTTGCAATTACTTTAGAACCAATACTAGCTTGGATTGGAACTTGAAATAATTGTCTAGGAATAATTTTTTTTAAATTTTCAACAATACTTCTTCCTTTATTATATGCAAAATCTTTATGAACAATTACAGCTAAAGCATCAACAATATTATTATTTATTAAAATATCTAACTTAACTAAATTACTTTCTTTATAACCTACCAATTCATAATCAAATGATGCATATCCTTTAGTAAAACTTTTCAATTTGTCAAAAAAATCATAGACAATTTCTGATAAAGGTAGTTCATAATGAATATTAACTCTTTTAGTATCAATATATTCAATACTTTTATATATACCTCTTTTGTCTTGGCAGAGATTCATAATATCACCAATATAAGTACTTGGTACAAAAATATTAGTTTTAATATATGGTTCTTCTATCTTTTTTATTTTCACTTTATCTGGCATTTTATTGGGCGAATCAATAAAAATAACTTCATCATTAGTTAAGGTTATTTTATATATTACACTTGGTGATGTTGCAATTACATTTATATTAAACTCTCTTTCAATTCTAGTAGTAATTATTTCCATATGTAAAAGTCCTAAAAAACCAACTCTAAAGCCAAATCCCAAAGCATCGGATGTTTCAGGTTCAATTGACAATGAAGCATCATTTAGTTTTAACTTTAACATTGCATCTTTTAATACTTCATATTTATTTGGTTCAACTGGAAATATTCCTGAATAAACCATTGGCTTCATTTCTTGATAACCTGGTAATGGAGTTAAAGCTTCATTTTTTACTTTGGTAATCGTATCCCCAACTTTAATTAAAGAAAGATCTTTAATACTTGCCGAAATAAAACCAACTTCCCCACTAGATAATTCATTTAGTTCTTTTCTTTGTGGTGTATGTACACCTAAAGTTACTACTTCAAATTCACTTTTACTTTGCATAAGTTTGATGTGATCTTTTACTTTTAATGTCCCCTCAAAAATTCTAACTAAAGCAACTACTCCTAAATAAGGATCAAAATGACTATCAAAAATTAAAGCTTTAAGAGGATTATCTTTATTTCCAGTTGGAGGTTTTATTCTTTCAACAATTGCCTCAAGTAATTCATCAACGCCTTCTCCCGTTTTACCAGAAGTTTTTATAACCTCTTCTTTTTTAAATCCTAAAATATTTTCAAGTTCATTTAAAACTTTATCAATATCAGCATTTGGCAAATCAATTTTATTTATTACAGGAATTATAGTTAAATTATTTTCTAAAGCTAAATAAAGATTAGCTAACGTTTGAGCTTCAATTCCCTGAGTTGCATCAACTAATAATATAGCACCTTCACAAGATGCTAAACTTCGTGATACTTCATAAGAAAAATCAACATGACCTGGAGTATCTATTAAATTAAGTTCATAAATTTCATTTTTATATTCATAATTTAATTTAACAGTATTTAATTTAATTGTTATTCCTCTTTCTCTTTCCAAATCCATATTATCAAGTAATTGATCTTTCATCTGCCTTTTATCTATGGCATTTGTTTTTTCAAGAATTCTATCGGCTAAAGTTGATTTTCCATGATCAATATGCGCAATAATTGAGAAATTTCTAATATTTTTTGTATTCATTAAAAACACCCATAACTATAATAACATTATATTATTAATCAAGTAAATAATTTTTTTAATACATCTAAAATATCTACAATACCTTCGCTCATAAATTTTTCAACACAGTTTGAAAAAAATAAACCAGCTTTAGAAATTTTATTATTATAACTGATATTTTTTTTAGTAATGTATTGTTTTAAACTTATATTTTTTCCATCTTTTATATCTTGTTCAAATTGCTTTATTTCTTCATTAGTTAAATAAGTTTTATGATTAAGTCTAGTTTCATAATATCCACTCACATTAGCTATATAAAGACCAACATAAACAACAAATAAGATAAATAAACAAAATAAGAAAAATTTTGTTCCTTTTTTTATTTTCATTGTTCCTCCAATAATCTTTTAATAACTTTTGCATAAACTTCAATAGTATTAGAAACTTCATCTATTGTATTTTCAGGTCCTCCAATTTCAATAAGCATCGCACCATTAAAAGCATCTTGATTGTAAATTCCATTTACACCTTTTCCACCTTTTTTTAATATTCCTTTACAAATATTATTTACAGATTCATTAAGATATGAACATACTTTATTGGCTAAATTCAAATTTATATCATTAGGTGAAAAATCAGTACCAATCAATAATAAAGTTTTAGCATAATTTTTATTATCAATTGATAAAGTAGTTCTATCTTTTTTTAAAGAATCTCGATGTAAATCAATTATATATTTTAAAGTTTTATAATTATTTAATTTTTGATCTAAAAAATATCTGCTTGCTTTATAAGATGCACTGTATTTTAAATTATTGGTTTTTAAATAATTTTGGATATCCCCATCTTCAACTATTGCTTCTATACCTAGATCATAAAGCTTTTCTTTAAGCAAATATGATGCCATTAAAACATTAGGAGTTATACTATATGCAGTTGTATAGTTTGCCTGATAATTTTCCAGCTGATGAGTATTATAAATATATATAATTGGACTATTAGTTTCAGAGGAGTTTATTTCCTCAACATAAGAACTTTTCTTTTTTAATTCATTATATGTTTTTTCATCTTCCTCATTTTTTAAATATGATTCATTTACTACACTAATGTTATTTAAACTATTTGAAAGTAAAAAAGAAGGACTTGTTAAAAAAGTTAAAGCATCATCCATTTTATTATTCGTTTTAATTAAATTAGATGTTGAATCATTAACAAGCTTGCTAACATATTCTTTACTATAAATTTTTTCTTTTAAAAATTTTGTACTTAAAAATTTAAAACTAAATAAAAACGATATATAAGAAAAAACTAAAAATAAAACTATTTTAATAAAAATGTATTTTTTCTTTTTTTTACTTTTAAATTTTTTCATAAAAAATCCTCCTAATTAATTATAAAAAATTAGAAGGAAAAAAATTGTCAAAAATTATTATTTTGTTAAATAATTAATAGCATCGTCTATTTTCTTAACTTTGACAAGTTTCATTTTATAATGATTTTTATTTATAGTTTTTTTAGCTTCTTTATAGTTTTTTTCAGGGACTAAAAATATATCCGCTTTATCTTTATTAGCACCCATAATTTTATATTTAACTCCATCAATTTCTCCAACATTTCCTTTTGCATCAATAGTACCAGTTCCAACAATATTTCGACCTTTAATTATATCTTCATCAGTTATTTTATTATAAATACTTAAAGAAAGCATTAAGCCTCCAGATGCTCCAGATTCATTTTTCTTATCATCAATTTTAATAACAGGATTTGTTTTATAATCATAGATAGTTAAAAAGGCAATACCAATAGCTTTTTCTTTATTTATTTTTAAAATTTTAGCATAAGTTTTTACTTCTTTTTTGTTTCTAATAACAGTAATATTTAGCTTGGTATTTATTTTACTTTTGTCTATTATTTTTTTTAAATCATCTAAAGTATTTATAGTTTTTCCATTAATATTTTTAATTTCATCACCAATTTTTAAATTAGTATCACTATCTTTTGATATATATATTATTTTGTGATGAAAAGAATTTATTTTAATTTTTTTATTAGCTTTATTAAAAGCAGCAATTATAGCATTATCTTCAGATTGTTTTAGATATAGCCTATCTCTTTTCATCATATCATCAATAGTTTCATTTTCATATTTTATATTGGAAACTTTTTCTAAATCCCAATTTGGTATAATAAAAGATGATAAGACAAAAGCTGGTGAACCAGAAATCATACTAACATAAGATAATTGCAATTTACCTTTTGTAGTTTCTTTTTTACCATCAACAATAACTCTATTAGCAACATTTATAGTACCTCCTGGAGTATATATAACATATGGTAATTTTATATAAAATAATAACAATATAACTATTATTATTAAAATCAAGAATTTATTTACTTTTATAAAATTTTTAAATTTTTCATATATTTTATTATACACAGTTATCACCTATTAAATTATAACAAATTATGGAGAAAATATGAAAAAAAATATTAAAAATTTATTAATTATTATATTATTGACAGTTTTTTTATATCTTATTATTAAAAATAACTTACAAATTAAAATTAATATTATTAAAACTGCTAAAATTTTTATTACACAGGTTTTTCCTTCACTTTTTCCTATGTTTATATTATCATCTATATTAATAAATTATGGTTTTGTAGATCTTATATCTTTTTTATTACAAAAACCATTTTCTTTATTATTTAAAATTAATCCTCATACTTCTTATATATTTATAATGTCTCTACTTACTGGAAGTCCTTCAAATGCAAAGTATTCAATGGATTTATTAAATAAAAAATATATAAATTTACAAGAAGCTAAAAGAATATTATGTTTTTCATATTTTACTAATCCCATTTTTATAATTAATACTACATTTCCTATATTTCATGATATTAAAATAGTTTTAAAAATTATTATAAGTGTCTATCTTGCTAATATATTTATTGGTTTATTATTGAGAAAATTTGACCAAAAAAATATCATTAAACCTATTTCTTTTGAAGAAACATTAGTTAACATTAATAATAAAGTTAAAAAATTTAATGATATTTTTTCGGAAATAATTTTCAAAGGAATTAAAACTATGATTTTAATTTTTTCAACCATGATAATATTTTCATGTATATCAACTATAATATCATGTTATATTACAAATGATATAATAAAAACTATTATTAGTGGTTTACTTGAAATTAGTAATGGTTTAAATAATTTAAAAATAATTAATACATCTATTTTTTTCAAAGAATTAATTTCTATATTATTTTTATCGTTTTCAGGTATTTGTATAATATTTCAAATCAAAAGTATTATAAAAAATATATCTATTAAAGAATTTGTAATTTCAAGATTTTTGCATGTTTTAATATCAACTATAATTTTTATCATAATAATATAATTTTATAGTATATCGATCATCTAAATATTCTTTTTTTTCGCCTGATCCATGATATATTTTAATAATTATTTGTAAAATATTATTGCTACTTTTTACATACTCAGAGTTATTAACAAATTCAAAATTATAGCCATTTGGCAAAGTATAATCTTCCTTGTTACTAGAAGAATATTTAATTGTTATTTTATTGTCTTTTATTTCAAAATAATTTAAAGCATCATTTTTTGATTTGATATCACTTTCAATAAAAATATTTTCCAAATTTTTAGTTACCGATGAATTAAGTGCTAAAATTTCAATATCAGTATTATTTAGCTTATCTTCCCCATTTAAAGTAGTTAAAATTTTAAATAAAAATAAAAGTAGCAAAGAAATTAATGCAATAGTAACAATTAATTCTACAACAGTTATTCCTTTTTTATTAAATAACATATTAGTCAACTCCTTTTATTTTATAAGGATTTTTTTCACTTCCATCCCCTTTAGATAAAATAACATTACCTTTTAAATTAATAACTGGTCTAATATAATTTAGTGTGTTATTTTTATTTTGAATTTTTAGACTATTTCTATCTACATACCAAATATTTTGAACATTACCTTGCATATCGGCTTTGCTACCTAAATAGTAAGTATAAGAGGCATTTGAAATATTTAAAAATGAATTGCCAGTTTTACCAGGATACAACCCTGCTAATAAAGCATCATCATATGTTAATAATCCAGTTAAACTTTCCACAGGTTGATTACAATTATAATAATTATTATAATTTGTATAATATGTTCCTACATTACCTGTATTATTATATTTTGCTCTTGTTTCATAGCAAAAATTTTCATTAGTCAAATAACTCTTATATTTACTTAATTTATTTTCAAAATCATCTATTAAATAATTAAAATTATCATTATAATTACTTTTATGATATTTGGGAGTTGCTAAAACTAATTTAATGGATTTATTTGCATTAATTCCAAGAATACGCCATTTTTCACCAGCAAAATCAACATAGTTATTAGTACAATATCCCCTATAAAAAAATCTATTATTATTGTAATATAAAGTACATTCTTCATTGCTAGAAGACGTTGCTTTAGTAAACTCACTTTTATTATAATCACTATAAATTTTAGTATATAAATTATTATTATTTGTCATTATAGTATATGGATTGTTTTTAGTTCCATCTCCTAATAAATTTAAATTTCCCTTAATACTGATTACTGGCAAAATATAGTTTTTAGTAGTTATAGTATTAGTAGAATTGAGTTTTAAATCCTTGAAAGAAAAAGAAACAAAATTATTTTTTGAATTAGAATAACTACTGCTCCAAAAAGAATTATTATCATTATTTATTAAAAAGCTATTCCCATTATTATCTTTAGAAGCAACAATTTCATCATATGTGATTTGGCCATAATTTGAAACAATATTATCACAGGTAAAAGAAAAATTATTAGAACTTACATTTTTAATATCATTATTACAATATTGTTGCATAGATATATAATCACTATACATAGCTAAGTAATTATAATAAAAATTACTTAATTTAGTTTCTATTTCATCTTTTTTAACATAAAGATCTTTATCTAAATAACTATGCATATTATAAGTATCAGAAAAAATAATTCTAATACTACCATCTTCATTTGCCCTTACAATTCGAAACATATAACCGGCAAATTTAAAATAATTATTTGGATTACCTGTATAATAAATAAGCCCATCACTTGTTGTTTTTAAATTTGAATCATTTTTATTTGTAAGTGTTGATATAACATTTGTATTACTTATATCAGTACTTAATTTTACACTTGCCACTTTAGTAAAATCAGAGGAAGATTTAAATTCTAATAATAAATAATAAGCATTTGCATCAGTAGAATTTAATGTTTTTATATAATCAATAACATTAGCACTTAATTGATTTTTTACAGATGATATTTTTAAAGTATTAATATCCCCAGATAATAAATAAATATTTTTAACATCAAAATTACTTTTTAAGGTCAATAATTTTGAATTATTTATATTACAATATTCATTACTACTATTATTGTAAGTTATTTCTTTAAATAAATCATCTTCTGTAAAATTAATAAAACAACTGTTAATATTATTTTCTTCTAAAAATTTTTTAATAAAATAGGCAGCATACAAATTTTGAGGATTGTCATAATTCATTCTTTTATGTTCTTCGTTATAAACACTATAAAAAAGAGTAAAAAGAGAAATTAAAACAACACATACTAAAGAAATTACAACAATTGTTTCGACAAAAACAAACCCATTATTCTTTTTCATACTGCCTCCTTCAATATCATTTAATACAAATTTTTATGATGTTTTATATACATTACTTATTTTTTCATATACTAATCTTTGATAATATTTACGATGTGCACCTGGTCCAGCAGGTCTACTTGCTTTAAGTTGATAAGAAAATATACCATTAGGTCCTTTTCCTCTAAAATATAAAGATTCGCAAACATAATCCTCATAATCTATATCCATATATTCATCATTATTAATATTTGTTTCACATATACCATCTCCTGAATGAAAATCCAATGACCAACCTTTATTTTGGTAATTATCAATTAAAAATGTAGTATCAGGATATGTTCCATAACTTTCAAAAAATGATGAATCTTTACAAGAAATATTATCTCCTGTATTAATAGAAAAAGTAATTTCTCCATAACAATCATCATCACATTTATTATCATTATGATTCATATAATAAACGCCAGTTTCATTTCCCGCTGAAGAATTATTAGCATAATTACCTCCATTATCATAATTGCCTCCATATTTACTAAATGTTAAATAGGAAATAGCTCCCCACTGAGTATTTCGAATTATATGAGAATATACATTTCCACTTATAGATGAACCTTTTAATAAAGGAAATGTCAGAAACTGACCATTTGGTGCTTCATCTTCTTTTTGCTCAGGATATTTTTGTACCCAAAAGCCATTAGTAACTACAGTTTTATTATTTTCTATATATTTAAAAGCTGAAGGTACTCGATATGTATTTACATCTAATCCTGATGCATATTCTCCATTCTTTGGTTCAAAAATTATATTTATTGGATCATTAATATTAGTTCTTATATTATTTGTTATTTCACATTTATTTTTTACTTTAGAAAATATTTCATATCTATATCGAGGAATCCAAACATATGCATATTTTTCAACATCTTGATTAGAAATAATAGTTCCTTGCTGAGTACTTGATACATTTGCTTTTAAAATAGCATTTGCCCATTTTCGATTTTTATAATTATACCAATTAGAATCATCATTATTAGAACTTACAATAATCCAATTACTTCCCGTCCAGCTAATAGGAACAAATTTATCCATTAAATCAGGTTCAATTGCTCCAGAAATATCATTATCTTTAGATAAATTTATATCTTCTTTGATATCATTAGAAATTCTATTCATTAATACTCTATTATGTGCAAAATTAGCAATGATAGTCATAATTAAAGCAACAAATACAATTAAAAAAGAATATAAAATTGAAGATGCAACAAAACCACTTTTATTCATTATTATTATTCTCCTTATTATAAATTATAGCATTTTAACCAATAAAAAAAAAGAATAAAATTATTATCATATAATTCATTCTTTTCATAAAATATTACAGGTGATATTATGTATCATAAAAAAGGCAAAGGTCCATCTGTGTTTGGAGTATTAGCAATTATGGGACTTCTAATTTTAATATTTTATCAAGTTTTAATAACTTTAATTTTACCACTACGTTTTAATATTTTTATTCTACTAATAGAAGTTGGATTGTTATTTTTCTTCCTCTTCCGTATTATATGGCCTTATTAATTTTTCAGTTTTAAATATATAATCTAATCCTTCTCTTACATTTTGGCATGATTTAATCTCAATTTCGTTAAATTCAATTTTAGGAGGTATTGAAATAACAGTAAAAAATAAAGTTAATTCATTTTTTGATAGAGGATATTTTTGTAAATATTTTTTTAATAATTCATCAAAATTTAAATCAAAATATTCATTTTGATAAAACTTTATTAAATCGAGAATTGGACTATCTATTTTGGAATGTTCCCAACTAATTAAATATGGTTTATCATTTATAAGTAAATGTTCTGTTTTTAAATTATTATGTACTAAACTTACCCTTTGCTTGTTTTCTTTACTAACTTCATCCCACCAATTATCTAAATTTTCTTTAGAAAAACTTAAAGAATTTTTAATAATTGTATAATTTCTAATTAATAAATAATGACTAGGAGCCATAAATATTTCTTTAAAAATATTATCAAATAAATTATCATAATAATTATTTAAATAATTTATATTATTCAATATATTATCATATATACTTTGATAAACATCATTTGATACTTCTTTAAAATAAGATGTTTTATTATGTAATGAGGAAACAACATCAATTAAATCAAACGCTCTTTGATCATTATCAATATTAATATCTTCTATATATTTAAAAACTTGAAAATCATCTCTATTATTTTCTACTAAAGGTACAAAATTAAAAAAGTTGCGTGAATTTAAATATTCATATAATTTTTTTATATTTTGTTTTCCTTTTTCTTTTATGACAAATTTACCTGATGATGTATCGATTAATGTAGCACTTTTTATATAAGTATATCTATATGGTTTATAAGCTTTTTTTATTATATCTAATGTTTTATTCATCAGTATTTTTAGGAATAATTAATTTATCATTTATTGATAAAGTTGTAATATCATTATAATTTTCTATTATATCTTTAGTTGTATGTAATTTTTCACATATAGATTCAATAGTTTCATTTTCTCTTACTATATGAACATAATATGTTGTGTAGGTATCTTCATCAGAATTTATAGTTGAAATTATATTTTCTTTTATATCATCATTAATTCTTTTAGAAGGTGCTACTTGTTCTTCTTCATTTACTAATTTTATTTCTTCATCTTTTTCTTTTATTTCAACTTCTTTTTCTTCTTTTTCAATAATTTCATTTTCTTCTTTTTCTTTTCTTTCTATTTCTTCATCAAATATAATATCTTCTGTTTTTTTTATAATTGGAGTTAATTGTTCTTCATTTAAATTTGCTTCAACATTAAATTCTATATTAACTCTTAAAGTATCATCTCCAATTACATCATAAGTAAAATCACTTATGTCAAAATTAATAGTATCTTTTATAACGTTATCAGGTAAATCTACTGAAAAAGGAAGTGAATAATTAAATTTTTCTTTGTTAACACTTACTTCATGTGTTTTATAATCACCCGAAATTATAAAATTACCATTTATTTCTGTATCATTGATTGTGACTTCATGTTCTAGTGAAATACTTGTAATACTTGCAATTTTAGTCGAAAAAACAATATCATTAGTAAACGGTATAGTCTTATTCATAAAAAAATCAATCCTTTCTAGTATAATTTATGAAAAGATTGATTTTTTTATGAAAATAGTTCTTTATATATTTCTAAATAATTCTTAACAGTAACTATTTCAATATTTTTCTTTATTTTATCAGGAACACTTTCTAACTCATTTTTATTAGAATAAGGTATAAATACTTTTTTTATATTTTGATTATATGCTCCAATCAATTTTTCTTTTAAACCACCAATTTTTAAAACTTCACCATTTAAAGATACTTCTCCTGTCATAGCAATAGATGAATCAATAATTTTATTTTTTAATATACTTAAAAGTGAAGTAACAATCGCACATCCTGCTGAGGGACCTTCCTTAGCTAAAGATGCAGTTAAACAATGAATATGTATATCTTTATTTTTTAAAGAATTTTCTTTTATTTCAAATATATCTAAATTTGATTTAATATAAGTTTTAGCAACGGCAATACTTTCTTGCATAATTTTTTTAACATTACCAGTTATTATGAATTTTCCATCTCCATCAATAATTTTACTTTCAATTATAAGATTTAATCCACCATATGCAGAATACCCTAAAGCATTAACATTGCCAACTTTAGAACTATTAATCTGATTTATATCATATTTTGGAAGACCTAAATACTTTGTTAAATCACTTGTTTTTACTTTAACATCAATTTTCTTTTTTTCAATAAAAGAATTGCAAATTATTTTTCTAACAATTTTATTTAGGCATCTATTTAATTCTCTAACTCCCCCTTCTTTAGTATATAACTCAATTATCTTTAAAATTATATTATCACTAAAATAAATTTCATTTTTAATTATATGAGATGCAAAAATTTGTGGAATTAAATAATTTTTAGCAATAATTAATTTATCAAATTCAGTATATGATGAAAGTTCTATAATTTCTAATCTATCTTTTAATATTGGAGGAATATCATCAATATTATTAGCAGTTAGAATAAAGAAAACTTGAGATAAATCAAATGGTTCTTCCAAATAATTATCTACAAACATTTTATTTTGTAATGAATCTAATATGTCAAGTAAAGCTGCTGCTGGATCTCCTTTATAATCTTTTACAATTTTATCAACTTCATCAATAAGTATAACAGGATTTGAAGAATTTGTTTTTGAAATTGCCGTAATAATTTTTCCTGGAGCAGCTCCCAAATAAGTTCTTCGATGCCCAACAAGTTCAGAAACATCATTTAATCCACCTACACTAATTTTGTAAAATTCTTTTTTTAATGCTTCAGCAATTGATAATGCAAAAGTTGTTTTACCTACACCTGGTGGTCCCACTAAACATATTATAGGACTTTTTATATGTTTATTTCTTTTTTTAACAGCAATATATTCAATTATACGAGATTTAACGTCATCTAAAGCAAAATGAGATTTATCTAAATTATTTTTAATTTTTACTAAATTATTTTCATCATTTGTATATTTATTCCAAGGTAAATTTAAAATAAATTCAAGATAAGATCTTATTGTTGAAGACTCTGGAGAAATTTCTGGTGTTCTTTCAAATTTTTTAATTTCAATTTTTATTTTTTCATAAATTTTTTTATCAATTTTTAAAGAATCTAGCTTTTTTAAAAAATAAGATGCAATCTCATTTGAACTTGTCTCTTCTCCTAATTCTTTTTTTAATATATTAATTTTTTCTTTTATAATAAATTCATTTTGTTGATGGTGCATATCATTTTGCAGTTTTTCGTTTAACTTTTCGTCTAAAGAAATTAATTTTAATTCAATATTTATATCATTAATTAACATTTCTGCTCTTTTTTGAGGATTAATTTCGTTAATATATTTAATTTTTTTATCAAAATTTAAATTTAAAAACGAAGAAATCATATCAGTTAATTTTGTTAATGATTTAATATCATTAATTGATGATAATAAGCTATTGGAAAGATTAGGAGAATTATTAATAAGTTTTTTAAATCTTTCTATTAACTTTCTTATATAAGTCGATTCTTCTAAATTATTCATTTTAATTTCATTTATATTACTATAATATGATTCTAAAATATCACTATCATTTTGATTATTAACATATTTATTTATTTTAACTCTTGTTAAGCCAGCTATTTTGATTTTTAAATTTCCATTTGGTAATTCAATTTTACTTTTTATTATTCCAATTACACCAATATTAGGAAGATCAGATATTTCTGGTTCTTCTTCTTTTTCATCTAAAGGACAAACAACAATTATTTTATCATCATAATTTTTAGAAGAAAGTTTTAATACTTTTTTAGAAATTTCATTATTTAATTCAATTTTTACTTCCTGAAATGGCAATATTAAAAGTTTTTGAAGGAGAAGAACTGGTAATTTACTTTTCAAAAATAATCCTCCTTTCATGTTTAAAGTTTATTATAATTACAATTTATTTATTTGTCTACTATTTTTTTTAAAATAATAAAAAAAATAAACACAGCGTGTTTATTGCATTCTATTCATTTGTTTCATAAGCTGATTAACTTGTTTTTTTGATGGTTTTCTACCCATTCCACTCATTAATGTTTCAATCATTTTTTCATTAATTGGTGGATTTTTCTTCATATATTTTTTCATAACAGTTCTGGCAATAAAAAAACCTAAAATTAATCCAACTATTAAACCTAACAAAATATACATAATATCTAAAAACATAAATTATCTCTCACTTTCATTAAATATATTTTACACTATAAATTAATTTTTAACAAGCTAAACTTCTTCTAAATAAAAATAATCAATATTTTTAAAATCACAAATAAATATTCCTTTTATTTTTTTTAAATCATTAAAATATATAGGATTAATTTTGGAAGTTATAAGTGTTAAATGTGAATTTTTAATAATTAATTTAGATTTTTCATTAGAAAAATAATCATTAATTATATGAACATTATTAAATTTTATATAATTTTCGTTTTCTTTATATTCATTAAATAAATTTTTATTAACTTCACATTTATCAAATGGTAAACAGATTGATGAAAATAAATTATAAGCATCAGATAAATTAACCTTATTAAGTCGGTATATTTGTTCTAATGACTTATACAAATTATAAGGACAATCTTTAGTTAATGAATAAAATTCATCATTAATTTTAAATATATAAAAAGTTCTCATATTAGTCACCAGTTTTATTATATAAAAAAATATATAAAAAATTTGTCAAAAAAAAGAAGTTAAAAAGGTAACTTCATATTTCCATTTTGCAAATTTTTCATCATTTTTTTCATTTGTTCAAATTGATTAAGTAAACGATTAACTTCTTCAACACTTCTTCCACTACCCTTAGCTATTCTTAATTTTCGTGAAGCTTTTAAAATATCAGGATTTTTTCTTTCATAAGGAGTCATTGATAAAACAATTGCTTCAATATGGGCCATATCTTTAGGATTAATCGTAATATTATTAAGTCCCATTTTTCTTGCACCTGGTAACATTTTTAAAATATTTTCTAAAGGACCTAACTTTTTTATTTGTTTAAATGTTTTTAAAAAATCTTCTAAATCAAATTTACCTCTTTGCATTCTTTTAGCTGTATCCTCAAGTTCATCTTGATCCACACTTGCTTCTACTTTTTCAACAATTGACAATATATCTCCCATTCCAAGTATTCTTTTAGCCATTCTTTCTGGGAAAAATTCTGAAAGACCATCCATTTTTTCAGAATCACCAATAAATTTAATAGGAATATTAGTAAGATGCCTTACTGATAATGCTACTCCACCTTTGGTATTTCCATCCATTTTAGTAAGTATTGCTCCAGTTAATTTTAATTTATTATTAAAACCATTAATAACATTAATGGCATCTTGTCCCATCATAGCATCTATTACTAATATTGTTTCATTTGGATGATAATTATCCTCAATAGTTTTTAATTCAGTCATTAAATTTTCATCAATATGAAGTCTACCAGCCGTATCTATAATGACATAATCATGATTATTTTTACTTGCTACTTCAAAAGCATTTTTTAAAATTGATAAAACATCTTTATTTTCTTTTTCACTATAAACTTCAATATTTAAACTTTTACCTATTGTTATAAGTTGATCAATAGCAGCAGGACGGTATACATCACAAGCAACAAGTAATGGATTTTTAGCATGCTTTTTTCTTAAATAATTAGCAAGTTTTCCAGCAGCCGTTGTTTTACCACTACCTTGAAGCCCAACAAGTAAAAGTATTGCAGGATTCCCTTTAGTATTTAAAGAAACATAATCTTTTCCTAATAAATCTACAAGTTCATCTTTAACAATTTTTACAAATAATTCATCAGGTTTTAAAGACTTAGCTACATTCATACCTAAGGCTTTTTCTTTAACATTTTTAATAAATTCTTTTACAACTTCATAATTTACATCAGCTTCAAGTAAAGCAATTCTTATTTCTCTTAAAGCATCACTTATATTATCTTCTGTAATTTTTCCCATACCTTTAATATTTTTAATGGCATTAGTAAGTTTATCTCCCATGTATTCAAACATTTTTTATCACCAAATTAATTATAATATAAAAAAAAAGATAAATCTATCTCTTTTTAAATTAGAATTCATCTAGATAAGGAAAATTTCTTTCCTTTTTTAAGAAATTATTAATTTCTAATGCAACATTATAATAATAATCAAATTTAACATCATTTTGATTATTTTTTAATATATTAATTAAATCAGAATATATAATTTTTACAAGATTAATATCGTTATTCATAACTAGCATAATATTATATAATCTATTAAACCTTGTATCTAAATTACAATCTGTTGATATTTTTCCTTCAAGCATTGCTATTTCTTTGGCTTGTTTTAAATTAATTTGAGGATACTTAGTAATTATTTCTTTAGCTACTAAATTTATTCTATCTTCCTCTAATAAATTACCATTATATTCGTATTTCATATTTATCTTCTCACTTTTCTATTAAGAGTATTTTCATTTATTTCCATTATTGTATTTACATCTAATTTTATTTCTTTATTTTTTCCTCTTAAAACTTCCTTTAAAAAATGAGTTCTTATATTATTCATTATAGTTTGTAAACTTCTCGCTCCCGTATTTAATTCATAAGCAGCTTCAGCAATTGTTTCATAAGCATCATCATTTATTATTAATTTTTTATCTTTTGATGTTATCCATTTTTCAAATCCAATTATTGGACTAATAGTTGATTTTTTTAATATATTTAATAAATTTTCTTTAGCATATTCTTCGGTATGTAAATATGTATTAATTCTACCTACCAATTCTCTTTCAAGACCAATATTAATTAAATCTTGCGGAGTAATTTTATAACTAACAATTTTATTTGTATTTTCATTACCAAAACCTAAATAATGTTTATTTTCAGTTTTTTGATTTCTTAATTCTGTCAAGGCGCCTAAACAAATAAATGTTAATTTAGAAGTATCAAATTCTACTTTCCTTCTGTCAAATATACTATTAGAGATATCAATATCATATTTTCCCCCACCTAGAAAATCTAAAAGTTGTTGTTGAATAGCCCTTTTCATTTCCAGTCCACCATTTTGGTTATAAGCTATTTTATCAAATTCATCAAATACTATAATTCCTCTTTGAGCCTTTTCTAAATTACCATTGGCACTTTTTAATAATTTACTTAAATTATCTGTAAGATTATCACCAACATAACCCGTTGAAGAATAATTCATAATTGAAGTCGATACAAATGGAATGTCTAACTTATCTGTAATTTCTCTAATAATTGCTGTTTTACCAGTACCAGTTGGGCCATCAAGAAAAATTAACGATCTTTCTCCATCAGTATAATCATCATTTATAACTAATTGTTGATTATTAATAATATTATTAAATAGATCTTCTACTGCTTTTTCTTGACCAATAAATTTTTTTTGAATACTTTCTAGTATTTTCCAGACATTCTCACTATCAAAATCATCAGATTTTATTTTATTTTCATCTAATTTAGGATTATCATAATTTTCTGTAAATTCTGTAAATAAAGAAGATGAATCATTATAACTTCTTTTAGTGGTTTTTCTTTTACCTATACTTCCATCCATTAAAATATAATTTCTAAATGCCTCAAAGATAGGATGGCTACTAAAACCTAAAATACTGTCAGTTATATCATATTTTAAAGCAAAATAATCAAGTATTTTTGAACCGTATAATCTGATATATTGAAGCGAACTAATTATTATTTCTGGAGTTATAAAATTAATTTCTAAGATATTTTTTTTAATAATATTTATTAAATCTAATTGAAAATTTTTTTTATAAAAATCCTCATATTTATCATCAGCCAATTCTTTTATATCGCGTTTTTTAATATCAATAAAATCGAGAAAATCATTTAATTTTATATCATCGTATTGAGAATATATATTTTTTAAGTTTTCATCAATTAAAAATCCCGCAATAAAAAGAGATAATACTTTTTTATCTAGTTTTGTAAATGTATAAGATTTTGTTCCAATAATATCTTTAACTTTTTGAATTATAATTTTATCTTTTATTAATGAATAAATATCCATAGCTTTATTTAAATAAAGTTTAGTTTTATCATTAATTTTTTTATAGTCAAATTCATTATTTAAATCCATATATATTTCCTTTCTTTCTAAGGAAATTATATAATAGTGCCCCCAGTCAAACTAATGTTGAAAAGTTGACAAATATTTGTCAGTATATTACCAAAAAATATTAATTAAAATATAATTTTTTTAATTTTGTAAAGCATTATAATTTTTTAATACTTCATCAGCATTTAATGCTCTACTATATACTTTTATATTGGATATTGTTCCATCAAAATATTCACCATAGCATCTTACCCCTCCTGGATTACACCCTAAAGTTAAATAAGTATTATCAGTAGGTTTGCCAACTGGTGTCCGTGTATTTGTAATATGTAAACTTGGTGTTTGTTCTTTTCCATTTATATATATTTTTAAATCAAATCCGTCGTATGTTCCTACTACATGATATTTAGTATTAGAAGTAATTGTTACTAACTTATTTTTATATCCTCCAACATAAGGTTGGAAACCAAATTGTCCATGATACAAAAATAAACCATATCCACCATTTTGAAAATTAGATATAATGTTGCCATTTACTATATTATTAACAATAAATTCTAATTCCAAAGTAACATAATCATAATTAAGTTCACCTATTATTACATAATCATTTATTCCATCAAATGATAGTCCTTCACTTGTTTTTGTTGCACCTTCTACTTTTCCATTATATCTATTTCCTGATTTGTCTATTAATGTATCATCGGCATTTTCTAAACTTCTTTTATTATATAATAGTTCTAATCCTTCTCTTACTATACTTTTGTCTTTTTCTTCATAGCTTCCACTTTCTTTTATTCCTATTGTTCCCTCGATTGTTAATCCTTGATTATAATCTTGATTTTCTTTTGTTTCTTTTAATTGAAAAGTTATTTTATATGTTTGAATTTCTTTACTTTTTATTGTTTGTCCTTTTATTATTCCTAAGTTTTCTCCTGCTTCTGGTACTTTACTTTCAGGAAGGCCTTTACATCCACTTGTACATGTTATTGTGTATACTAACTCATCTTTTAATATTTCATTATCAAGTTTTAACCACACTAAATCATATGTCACATCTACACTTCCAGTATTTTCTACTGTTACTTCTTTTGTCTTACTCCATCCAGGACTTATTTCTGTAGCGTTAAATGAAGGTGTTTTATCGGAAAAACTTAAAGATAATGTTCCGGTTTTAGTTACTACATTTTCTGAATTTGTATTTCCACTTATTGTTGCACTAAAGTAGGCATAAGAAATTCCTACTATTAAAATACTTATTAAACACATTATAATTATTAATATTATATATTTTTTCTTCATTTTTTTACCTTCTTAAGTGTATTATATAATACTACCCCCCCCAGTCAATATTTTGTTGATAAGTATTTATACATAAAAAAGTAAACATTTATCAATATAAAAATTGATTTTCTTTTATCCTTATTTAATATTTTTTCAATTTCT
>CANQYB010000007.1 GCA_947627975.1 uncultured Bacilli bacterium
AGAGCATAAAAAATTAACTCAATTATCTTGAATTAATTTTTATATAATTTTTGTTTCACATCATTTACAAATATACACTTTTAAATATTTTATTTTTATAATAAACACTAAAATTTAGTCTTTCCTTTTGTCATTAAATGAAAATAAACTCCTTTTACAAAAGAGTTTTTATTTATATATTTAAATTGTTACTTTTTATATTCTTTTAATTTTTGATCTACCCATTTTGGTAACGCTTCTTCTAGTAATCTAAAACCATTTTTAGATTCAACTAATTTTTTATTTTTATTTATAGTTTCTTTAATTGAAAGTTTTAAATGTTTAGAACTTTCAATAACATCTATAATTTTAGCATTAATTTTTTCATTTAATTTTACATAATCATTTATATTTCTAACAAAATCATCAGATATTTCCGAAATATGTATTAAACCAGTATATTCATTATCAATATTTACAAATATTCCATAATCTTCAATACCTGTTACAACACCCTCAACTATTTGTTCCTTTCTATATTTATTCATTAATAATCACCTAAATAAATTATATCATGAATATTAATATTATTGCAGATAAATTTTATACATGTTATAATAACCAAGTGAAAGGATATGTATATGACAGAAAAAATAAAAGAAATAATAAATAATATTCGTCCTTATTTAAATAGTGATGGTGGAGATATAGAATTTATAAAATATGAAGATAATTATGTTTATGTTAAACTATTAGGAGCATGTATGTTTTGTAATTATAAAGATGATACAATAAAAGATAATATCCTCATAAAAATACAAGAAGAAATTCCTGAAGTTAAAGGTATTATAACTGTTGATCTTTAAAAAGCCACTCTACTTTTATTAGTAGATTTTTTTTATGTAAAATATTATAAATATTATTTAAAAATTTTTCGTAATCTGTTGATTTTTCTATAATATTTAATAATTTTGTTTCATCAAAATTATTATTCATTATTTTTTCATAAATATCAAAATAATATGATGGATATAATAATCTTGCTATTAACAAATTAGCTTCAAAATTTGTGAAATTTTTTTTATTTAAATATATTTCTACTTCATTTAAAGATAAATCATTATTGAAAAAAGAAGCCTTAATATATCCTGCAATATCTCTAGGAATATAATCAAAGACAAATGATAGGGGATTATAATAATTTAAAGCATAATTTGGTGAAAATATTCTTTTATGTGATAATGTTAATTTTTCTTCACTAAAAAATTTTTCATAAGTTTCATTAACATATTCTATAGCATTTTCAGCTAATCCTAAATAATAGCTAAAACTATTTAATATAATTTTTTTATCTTTGCTTAATTTAGTCATTTGATATTCAAAATAATCAATTTTTTCTTCCCAAAGTTTTGCCCAATTATTTCTATATAATTTATTATCTTGATTTTTTATAGTTAATAAATTTATATTTTTTTCTATTTCAAATAAATCTATTTCTTTATCATAATTACAATTTATTTTAAGTAAAATATATTCTTTATCATTATATGGCGTTATTAAGGTATTATCTTTATTCATAATCATTAAATGACAAGGAATTTTTTTTTCTAAAAGTTCTAAAGATATATCATAAAGAACATCTAAGTCTTCTTTTGGTCTAAAAAGAGGAACAAAAAAATAATCATTATAATTATATTTAAAAGTTATAATTTCCTTGTCCTCTTTAATATTAGAAATAGACATATTATAATAATATTCAAATAAATTTTTCATAATTTCCTCTTTAAAATATATGAAAAAAGCTTAAGTATTATAACTTAAGCAACTTTATTTAAAATATTTTGATTAGAATCCTGATTTTTTATTTTATTTATAGTATCTAAAGCCATTTGAATTGCCGTAAGACTATTTTCAAGAACTTCTTCACATTTACTTAACTCAGCTAAATCAATATTATTATTAGGCTTATTTGATGCTGAAACATCAATGATTGGTTCATTTAACGTTTGTGTACTTGTATCAGAATTTACTGGTATATCTGGAATTTTAGGAGTACTTAAAACACTTTCGTTATTAATATTTTGACTTTGATTATTAACAGTTTCATCAATAAAATTGCTAGTAAAGGAGTTATTATCATTTAAAATACTTAATGATGCTGGAGCATTAGTATCTAAAGTTCCAAGTTCACTAATTCCTGAAAGATCCTCTTTTTGAGAATCTAAAGTATTTAAATTATTATCAACAATTAAATTTTTCTGTTCTAATGTAACAGCAATTACTCTACTTCCAACTAATGAAATTACCATGTCAATTTACCTTCTCTCCACTAATTATTTTTCTCATAACTTCTTTTATTTGATTCCATTCTTCATCTGTTACATTTTGATATGTTATTTCATTATTATTTTTTATTATCTCAGAAGAATATATTTTTATTAAACCAGTACTTGTTGTTTCATTAAAGGTATATATTGCATATTCTTTATTATTTAATGTAACAGTTCTTAATAATTCAGCTTGTTTTTGACTACCATCCATTAATTTAATATTTATATTTGCCATATACATTCCTCTACTTTCTAAATTATTATATCATATTTTATCATTTTTACAATCATTTATTTTTTTTAAAATAAAATATTTACATCCATAAGCACAATTATCTTTTATATAATTATCAATATTTTTAAAATCATTTATTTTTTTAAAATTTTTATTTGATGGATTATTAAAACCTTTTAAACGAAGTTTTCCATATGCCCAGTCTCCTAAAATATAATCAAAATCTTCAAAATATGATGTAAATCTATTTTTTATTTCCTCTAAAACAAAACCATCGCGTTCATTTTTTATTACTTCATATAAATTATCACCTAAATTTATTTTTATCATTTTATCTCCTATCTAAACAATAAATAAACTACAAAAATAATTAAAATTATTGTAGCAATTATAGATGAAAGTAACAAAGCATCTACAAATCCACTACCACTTCTTACTGCTGGAGGCAACTTAGAAAGCACTCTACCAATTCCTCCCTCATTTTCGCTTGCCATTTTTTGTTCTTCCTCTTTTATTTGCCTATTAAATTTTGTCAATTGGTCATCATCTAAATTTCGCACACTTAAAGGATTAAATCCATATTTTTCATAAACAGCATCTGGAAGATATGAATCCCTATCTGATGATAAAGTTATTTTTACATTTTTTTCATTTATTGTTTTTTCATAATCATCATCAATTAAATTATAAAAATATAATAAAGCAAAACTATAGTAATTGATATCTTTATTTTTTTTTATATATAAAGAATTTGTAATATTGGTAATTTGTTCATCACTTAAAGGACTATTATTAATTTTCTTTGCAAGCATTTTTAATAATAATTTTTGAATTTTTTCATAATTTACATTTTTTTCTTTACAATTAGGAATAGAATTAAACGATTCTATAAATTCATTAAAATCTTCAACTGACAAACCAAATTTTAAAATGTTATTTTTAAATGATTCAAAATTTTTAATATAATAAGGATTTAATATATCAGCATCTCCATAAATTAATATAAGCGTATTTATTACATTTTCACTAAAGCAAAAGGCATTTAATTTTTTATTATTTTTTACATAATTTAAATAAGATGTTATAGCATTTTCAAACTTTTCACTAATAAAGGTCATAAATACCCTCCTATTATTCTTATTATAATTAATTATATCATAAAAAATTAAGTTTCACTACTTAAAATTGAGGTGTCTTTTGAAAGCGTTCCTCCATAAATATCTGGTATTTTACCTTCGATAACTTTACTTCCAACTAAAACTTTAACTTTTTTTACTATTTGTTTATCTTTAGCTGGAATATATATATCTTCATATATATCAAAATTTAAATAGAGTTTTATTATACAATTATTAATTCCATAATTTTTAATATCAACGTTTAAACTACTAGCTAAACTACTAGCTAAATTAATAACTATAGGAATTTTAGGACCTAAAGAAGATGTAAAATAATTTGAAAATATACTTCCTATTGGTAAATCTAAATAAATCATATTTCCAATACTTTTTAAATTTTTATCTTTTACTTTTAAAAAAGACAAATCTTTTTTACTTAATTTAATTTCAAACTCATTGGTTATTTTTCTTAACATTTTATAACTATTTTTTAAATTAAAATCTACATATAAAATTTCATCATTTTTATTTTTATTAATTATTATTAAATCATTTATATCTATGTATTCTAAACTTTTTATACCAATAATATTATTTACTAAATTATTATTAATGTTAGTCATTTTTTTATTTAATATTATTTCTATTTTATCAGTCATAGAATTTATATAATATAAATATATCATAAAAGAAATAAAAAAAATTATAAATATTATAAATATATATTTATTTAATTTTTTTATTTTTATTGTTTTGTGCTTACGAAACCTTTTCATATTAATATTTATGCAAAAAAAAAGATAATTATTTTTTAACTATCCTTATTATTTTTTCAAATATTCCTAAATTAAAAATTTTATTAACTATTAAAAAAGCTCCAATTAATAATATTAAAATTAAAATTATTATTAAAAAAATTTTTAATCCATTTTTGCCATCAACATTTTTTTCAAAGTCTTCAAAATCTTCAAAATCTCTCTTACTTATTTTAATTGAATTTGTAAAAAATGAATTTTCTAAATCTTTCGGATTATTATTTTTTTCTTGCTGTGTAACATTATTTTCTTTTTCTATTTTTTTAATATCATTTTTATCTTTTACTTCTAAAGTTTTAGTAATTTCATTACTTGGTAAAACTTTAGTATCATCATTACCTTTTAAATCTTTTAAAAGATCAAGTGGATCATTAGCATTTTTTTCATTAATCAATTCATTAGTTGTTATAGTGTTAATTAAATTCATTAAATTTTCTTCATCGTTATTAGGCATTTTTTCTTCATCATTATTTAAATTTAAACCATTTAATATATCAAATTGCGTATCTCTAACTTTTTTTAATCTTTCTTCAGTATAATCAGTAGTTTTTTCATTACGAGCTTTTTCTAATATAACATTTATATCATAATCTTTATCTTCATCCTTAATTTCTTCACTTTGAAATACTTGATTTTTTATATCTTTAGCAATAGAACTACGTCTTGGAGTTTCACGATATTTTTTATCTAAAATTTGTCTTAGATTATCAACATCAATATTCTTTGAATTTTCTCCTAAAATAGATTCATTTGAATTTACACTAAAATCACTTATTTCACTATCATGAACTTTTTTATATAAGTTTTCATTTTTTTGACTTCTAGTACCTATATCATCATTTTGATAATATCTTTCCATTCTTGATTTCATAACATAGTCAACTCCTACATATATATTAACATATTTTTTTTAATTTTTAAAGATAACTTGTATTTTTAAAATTATTCCTGTATAATTTATTTAGGTGATAAATTTGAAAAAAATTATGGTTAATGAAAGCTTGTGTATCGGATGTGGAGCGTGTGTTGCAATAGATCCAAATCATTTTGATTTTAATAGTCAGGGTTTATCTACTGCTAAAATTGAAGATGTTGAAAATATCGATCAAAATTTAGCAAGTGCAGTTGAAAGTTGTCCAACAAATGCTATTAAAATTGCTGAAACAGAAAACGATACAATTCAAGAAATGCCAGAAGCTGCTTAATGTAGCTTTTTTTATTTTAAATAATCTTTTCCTTTGAAATTATCATACAAGAATAAATCATTAAAATTTTGCTGTCTTAAAACTTCATAAATTGCAATAGCAACACTATTAGAAAGGTTTAATGCTCTTACATTTTCGCTCATAGGAATTCGCATACATTTTGATTTATTATTTTTTAAAAGCTCCTTGGGAAGTCCAGTAGATTCCTTTCCAAAAATTAAATAAATATTTTTATTACTATTTTTAAAATCAAAATCAGTATATTTATTAGTTGCATATCTTGTAAAAAAATAATATTCACCCTTATTTTTATTAAAAAAATCTTCTAAATCTTCATAAATTGTAGTTTCACAAAAATCTAAATAATTAACTCCGCTTCTTTTAAGATATTTTTCATTTAAAGAAAAGCCTAAAGGTTCTATTAAATGTAAATGGGATTTTGTCGCTGCACAAGTACGCATAATATTACCAGTATTACCAGGAATTTCTGGTTCAAATAAAACTATATTTATCATTTTTACTCCTTTAAAAAAACTATTATTAAAATAGTTTTATTTTTCAATTTTAGATTCACTTATTAATTTTTTAAAATCTTCTTTTGTAAATAATTTATTAAACTTACTATTTAAAATATTTTTTGCACTTTCATCACTATAATATACAATAGCAGGAAGATATTTAATTTTTAAATCCTTTAAATTTAATTTATTATTTAAATTATTGATAAAATTATCCTCATTTTTTTCATTCGAAACATTTAAATAATATACTTTACTTTGCAATTCATTATCGACGATTACTCTTTTTATTTGTTTTTCTAATCTATATGCATCATCATCATTAGTATAACTTACATAAACAAAATAGCTATTAGGTGTTTCTACTAATGAATTTTCAAGTTCATTATATTGAATTTCGTTACAAAAACCAGTTAAAGGACTAACCATGTCTTTTTTTTCATAAAAATTAAACCACTTAAAAATATAAAATGTTAAAAAAACAACTATAAATACAATAAATAAAGCTATAATATAATTCTTAGCAGATTTTTGAGTTTTTTTACCTTTAGTGCTCATATAATCTATCCTTTCATAATAATTTTATCATAATTTCATATTAAATAGAATTAAAATTTTAATTTTATAGGCAAAAATTTTAAACAATTAATTTTTTTAGCCCATATAATAACTTGAGGAGGGAAAAAATGTTATTCGAAAATAATAATTTTATTGATTATGATAATTTTGATGATTATAATTTAAATTTATTTGGATTAATCAAAGAAAATGATGAAAAGTTATATGATTTAAAAAATGGTTTTTTAAGAGGAAATATGTTTAAAGATATTTATGATCATTATAAAGAAAATATGATTTTAAATTTTATACCTCAAAATAATAAAGAGGAATTACTTTTAAAAATTTATGAATTAGATTTTGCTATTACAGATATTTCATTATATTTAGATATTCATAATGATCATAAAATATATGAGATTTTTAAAAATTATGTCAAAGAATATAATAAAAAAGTTGAAGAATATGAAAAAAATTATGGTCCGCTTAATTTAAATTATAGTAATTATACAAATTATAAATGGCTAGAAAATCCATGGCCATGGGATAGATCAGGAGGTAAATTCAATGTATAAATATATGAAAAAACTTAACTATCCAATAAATATTACCAAAAAAGATTTAAAAATGGCTAAATACATAATAACTCAACTTGGAGGTTACGCAGGAGAATTAGGAGCTGCTTTAAGATATTTTTTACAAAAATTTACAATGCCAGATGAAAAAGGAAAAGCTCTTCTTAATGATATAGCTTGTGAAGAGTTAGGTCACTGTGAAATGATTGCTACTATGTTCCATCAATTAACCCAAGGAGCTACAATAAAAGAATTAGAAGAAGCAGGTTTAGGATCATACTATGCTGATCATAAAAATGCTGTTTATCCTGTTGATGCATCTGGAAATTCATTTACTGTAGATTATTTTGCTTCTACAGGTGATGTTATTACCGATTTATCTGAAGATATGGCTGCAGAACAAAAAGCTAGAACAGTTTATGAAAATTTAATAAATTTAGCCGAAGATGAAGCTGTAATTGGACCATTATTATTTTTAAGACAAAGAGAAATTTCACATTTTAATAGATTCAGCGAATTATATGACTACTATATTGAAAAAATGACCAAAATATAAATTAAAATGTGTATAATAAAAATTTATTATTTAAACTCTAATTGTGTTTTTCAATTAGAGTTTTTATTTTATATATAAATAATGATATAAATTGTTAATCTTTATTTTATTTTAAAAAAATTAATCCATAATAATTAATGGTGATATTATGACCTTTTTTATATTATGTGTAAAAATATTTTTAGCAAGAATTGTCGATGTTACTATGGGAACATTTAGAATGATTTTTATTGTTAGAAATAAAAAAATATTAGCAACTTTAATTGCTTTTGTAGAAGTATTAATATGGTTTGCTGCAGCTAAATTATCTTTAACCTCTAATTCATCAATTTTAGTTGCTATTGTATACGCATTAGGATATTCTATAGGAACTTTAATTGGAACACATTTTTCAAATAAATTTAATAATATAACATGTTCAGTTTGGGCCGTAGTAAAAAAAATTAATAAAAAACAAATACAAAATCTTAAAAATTATATTATCGATTTATCAATAATAAATTTAAATGACAAAAAAAAATTATTATATATTGAAATAAATAATAAAAAATTAAAAGAATTAACAAAAATTTTAAAACAAATTGATGCAAATGTTTTTATTACTCAAAATGAAAATAAAATTATTCAAAATGGTTTTATAAAATAAAAAAGAATAAAATAAATATTTTACTCTTTTAATAGTGGAACTAAAATCTTTATTAATTCGGGATCTGATACTTTATTAACATATATATCATCACCAGAAATTGTTTGATCTAAAATAGCAATTTCATTTGTAATTGTAGTTTCTTCAGAATCAACACCCATTACTAAAAAATAGTCTTTACCATTGTAATTAGTTTGATTTGTAACTACATATTTTGAATTATCTTCCAATAATATTATCTTATCTTTTTCCAATTTCATAAAAAGTCCTCCTTAATTATTTGGAAATGGATTAACTATGTTATTGTCCATTGGTGGAATTACTGGTCCATTATTATTTGAAAAAATTTCAACGTTGTCTTCTACAAAAGGTTTACTTTCAGGATGTAATATTTTGCTAATAGTAGGGTTAATATTTGATATACTTAATATTTTTTTACCCCCAATTTGTTGCTTTTTTTCTTCTTCAGTATTTATTTCATCCTTATTAACTTTTTTATCTTCCTTTTTGTCTTCTTTTACTTGCATCATTTCTCCTTCTGATACAATATCATTTAAAGAAGTAAAATCATCATTTTCAGAATTATCTTCAGATTGTGTTTCTTCTTGAACATCTTCTTTAACTGTTTTTTGATCTTTTATAGCTTTTTCAACTACTGATTTTAAATCTAAAGCATCTACAAACATATCTAAAGATTTTAAAATATTATCAATAGATGAAAAATCTTTATCAGCTAAATTTTCTTTTACATGATCTTTTAATTCTAAAAGTAAATTTATTTGATTATCAAGTTCTTTAGATTTATTAATAACTTGCATTTGAGCTAAATTCATTTTTTCTAAATATATATTTTTGTCTTTTTCATACTGTTTAGCATCAGCATCATCCATATTAGAATTTTTAAATAATATATCTAAATTAGAAATAGTTTTCTCACTAAATTCAATTTCTTTAACAGAAAAACCTAATGTACCAGCTAAAATTTTAATTTTCATATATACATCTTGCATTTTTGTTAATGCATCAATATAGTCATTTAAATGGTTTCTTTTTTCAATTGCAGATTTTAAATCATTAACAACTTTCTCTAAATCAGAATCTAATCCTTTAATTGGTATTACTCTAGCCATTTTTTACATCCCCTATTCTATATAATAAATAATAACATAATATAAGTTTTTTAGCAAGAAAAAACAAATGAAATTCATTTGTTTTTTTTAAACTAATTCTATCTTAACAGTTAAAGAATCGTCTCCAATTCTTTCTTTAATTTTTAAAATTCTAGTATATCCACCATTTCTATTTTTATAACGATTTGCAAGATCATTAAATAATTTATCAACAACTTTTTTATCGTTATTTAAAAATGCTAAGGCTTTTCTTCTGGAAACTAATGTTCCTTTTTTTGCATAAGTTATCATTTTATCAACAAATTTTCGAGCTTCCTTTGCTCTTGCTTCTGTTGTAATTAATTGTTCTTTCATAATAACATCTTTTGTAATACCTGATAAGATGCTTTTTCTAATTTTGTTATTTCTTCCTAATTTACGATATTGCATATTTACCTCCTAATCACGGAACTTAAGTCCTAGTTCCTTAACTTTATCAATAACCTCTTTTAATGATTTTTTTCCTAAATTACGAATTTTTGTAACCTCAATTTCTTTTTTAGAAATTAAATCTTGAATTGTATGAATTCCAGCTCTTTTTAAACAATTGTATGCACGTACAGAAAATTCTATTTCTTCAATTGGAGTTTCTAAAGTTTTAGCAGTATTGTCTACTTTTTTTTCAGCAATCAATCCAGAAATATCGCTAATAGAATTTAAATCAGCTAATATATTTAAATGTTCAATCATTATTTTAGAAGATAAAGCAATAGCTTCTTCTGGAGTAAGACTACCATTAGTCCATACATTTAAAATAAGTTTATCAAAATTTTCATTTTGACCAACACGTGCAGGCTCAACTTCATAACTAACTCTTTCAATTGGTGAATATAAAGAATCAATTGCAATTACACCAACTTTATTATCAGTAAATTTTTCTTGATTAGTTTTTGCATCAACATAGCCACGATCATTACTTACTGTCATTTCCATGTCAATTTTTCCATCTTTAACTAAATTACAAATAACTAAATCAGGATTTATAATTTCTATATCTGGATCATGTTCTATCATAGCTGCTGTTACTGGTCCTTCAGTGTTTGCAGATAATCTAATTATTTTATCATCATTAGAATAATTTTTTAATACAACGCTTTTTAAATTTAAAACTATAGAAGTTACATCTTCAACTACTCCATCTATTTTTTGAAATTCATGCATAACACCATCTATTTTAACAGATGTAATTGCACTTCCTGGTAAACTAGATAACATAATACGTCTTAAAGCATTTCCAATAGTTGTACCAAAACCTCTTTCCAAAGGCTCTATTTCAAATTTTCCATAATGACTACTTTCAATAGCTTCTTTAATTTTATATTCAGGTTTTTCAAATCTTAACATAATAATTTCTCCTTAATTTCTAGGTCTTTTTGGTGGTCTACATCCATTATGTGGCACTGGTGTTACATCAGTTATTGATAATATTTCAAGCCCAGCGGCTTGTAATGAACGTATAGCAGTTTCTCTTCCTGAACCTAAACCTTTAACAAATACTTCTACTTTTTTTACACCATTTTCAATTGCTTTATTTGCTGCTGCCTCAGAAGCAAGACCAGCAGCAAATGGAGTTTTTTTCTTACTTCCTTTATAACCAATCGTTCCACTTGAAGCCCAACTAATTACATTCCCATCTTTGTCAGTAATTGAAACTACAGTATTATTAAATGTACAATGTATATGTGCTTGAGCTTCAGGAATATTTTTTTTAACTTTTCTTTTTCTACTATTATATGCCATTATTAACCTCCTTATTTACCTGCTTTTTTCTTGTTAGCAACTACTTGACCTCTACCCTTACGAGTATGAGCATTTCGATTAGTTCTTTGTCCACGAACAGGCAAACCTTTTCTATGTCTATTACCTTCATAACAATTAATTTCTATTTTATTTTTTATATTCATTTGAATATCACGACGAAGATCACCTTCAACACTATATTTATCAACTTCTTTTCTTAGTGCATTAACTTCCTCATCAGTTAAATCTTTGACCCTAGTCATTTTATTTACGTTAGCATCATCACATATTTTTTTTGCTAAGCTTTGTCCAATACCAAAAATACTTGTTAATCCAATAAAAGTTACTTTATCTTTTGGTAATTCAATATTTTTAATTCTTGCCATTTAATCCTCCCTAACCTTGAACTTGTTTGTGTTTTGGATTTTCACAAATTACCATTACACGGCCTTTTCTTTTAATTATTTTGCATTTTGCACAAATTTTTTTTACTGATGCTCTTACTTTCATAATTACATACCTCCATTTATTTTCTATATATTATACGCCCTTGTGTTAAATCGTATGGTGATAATTCCACCACTACTGTATCACCTGCAAGAATACGTATCATATTCATACGTATTTTTCCAGAAACATGGGCAATTACAGTAAATTTATTTTGAAGTTCCACTTTGTATTTGCCACCTGGAATTACTTCTAATACTTTTCCTTCAACTTCAATTTTATCATCATTCTTTGCCAAATTATCATTCTCCTGTCAATATTTTATATCCATCATCCGTAACTAATACAGTATGCTCAAAATGGGCAGATGGTTTACCATCTTGAGTAATAATAGTCCAATCATCATCTTCTAACCAAATTTTTCTAGTTCCTAAATTTAACATAGGCTCAATAGCTAATGTCATACCACTTTTAAGTATTATACCAGTTCCCTTTTTACCATAATTTGGAATATCTGGTTCTTCATGAAGATGTTTTCCAACGCCATGACCTACAAGTTCTCTTACAACACCTAAATTAAATTTTTTAGCATGTTTTTCTATAGCTGATGATACATCACCAAGATGCACTCCGTTTTTTATTTGCTTAAGTCCAGCATATAAAGCATTTTTTGTTTCTTCAAGTAATACTTTTTTCTCATGACTAATCTCACCAACTGGATATGTCCAAGCAGAGTCAGAATGATATCCTTGATATATAACACCAATATCAATAGAGATTATATCACCTTTTTTTAGTTTTTTCAAAGAAGGAATCCCATGTACCACTTCTTCATTAACAGATGTACAAATTGTTTTGGGAAATCCGTTATATCCTAAAAATGAAGGAATTCCACCTTTGCTTTTAATAAACTCTTCGGCTATATCATTTAATTCTAAAGTTGTTATACCAGGTTTTATCTTACTTTCTAATAATTTATGAGTTTGATAATTAATTAATCCAGCTCTTTCCATTTTTTTTATTTCAAAATTATTTTTAATATCAATCATTTTTATCCTCATTAATTAATTTTTCAATCATATTAAATGTTATATTTGATGTTTGACTTGAAACTTCCTTTAACATGTTTTTAGATTTATAAAAATCTAAAATTGGTTTTACATTATTTATATATGTTTCAAAACGTACTTTAAATGATTCTTCATTATCATCATCTCTAGTTTTAAGTTCAATACCACAATTATCACATATATTTTCTTTCTTAGGCTTAGCCTCATCATTAAATTTATTATATATTTTTTTACATTTAGGACAAATTAATCTACTTAATGCTCGTTTCATTGCTTCTTCTTTAGAAATATTAATATAAATTGCCATAATGTTATTTATATTTAATTCATCTAAAATTTCATCTAAAATATTAGCTTGAGTAATATTTCTTGGATATCCATCAAGAATAAAATTACCATCAATTTCTTTTAATTTTTCCTTTAAAAGTTCTGTAACCAGTTCATCACTTACTAATTGACCTTGTTCCATAATTTCTTGAACTCTTTTACCTAAATCAGTATTTTTATTAACATTTCTTAATAAATCGCCAGTAGAAATATGATTATATTTATATTTTTCTTTTAATAAATTACTAACTGTTCCTTTTCCCGCAGCAGGAGGAGCAATAAATATAATATTTTTCATTATTTCTTAATTCTCCTTTTATAATTTCTAGCAACTAAAGCACTTTCTAGTTGTTTAAATGTTTCAAGTGCAACTCCAACAACAATTAATAATCCAGTTCCACTAATAGTTATAGCTGAACCTAAAGATGAAAATTTACTAAATATTATTGGAATTAAAGCAATTATTGTTAAAAAAGCTAATCCAGAAATACTAAGTCTTGATAATACTTTTTTTATTAGTGATTCTGTATCTTTACCTGGTCTAACACTTGGAAGATATGCTCCACTCTCATTTAAATTTTTACTCATTTCTTTTGGATTCATTTGCAAAAATATCCAAAAATATCCAAATACAAAAATTAAAATAACATAAAGTATAGCACCAGTCAAAGTAGAATAATTAATATAGCTGTCTACAAAATTTTTAAATCCTTTATTACCTATAAATTCAGCAATTGTAGTTGGAATAGTAAGAATTGTTGATGCAAGTATTACTGGCATAACACCACTAGGATTTAACTTTATTGGTAAAAATAATGTTTTTTTACTATATGCACTATTTGTTCTATTAGAATATTGAATAGGAATTCTTTCCTCAGCTTCTTGCATGAAGACAATTCCTAAAATAATAATTATATAAATTAAAACAAATAAAGCAAATAAAATAATTCCTAAAACAGTATTATTACCATCGATTATTAAAGAATTAAATACTTGATAAAAAGTTGATGGAATAGTTTGAATAATACCAGCCATAATTATTAAAGAATTTCCATTTCCTATACCATGTTCTGTAATTTTATCACCAAGCCATAGTAAGAACGCCGTACCTGCTGTTAAAATTAAAGAAGTTTTTAAAATATAAATAGTTGATGTTGAATTTAAAAATCCTATAGAAAATATATAACTTTGTATAAATGCAATTATTATTCCCAAATATCTTGTAATTCTATTTATTTTTTGACGACCAGTATATCCTTCTTCTTTTAATTCTTTAAAATAAGGTATTATATCAAATTGAAGAAATTGCATTATAATAGTTGCTGTAATATATGGTGTAACACCCATTGCAAATATTGAAAAATTTTTAAGACCTCCACCAGTCATTAAATTCAAAATTTGTAAAAATCCTAATTCTTTTGTAATTGGTGGAGCATCTGGAACAGTAATGTTTGTTCCAATTGAAAATAATGCAAGAGCTCCTAATGTAAATATAATCCTATTTCTAATATCTTTATTGTTACGAGCAAATATTTGCTTAAAAATAGCAAACATTAAATCACCTCTGCTTTTCCACCAAGTTCTTCAATTTTAATGATTGCACTATTTGTAAATCTATGTGCTTTAACAGTTAATTTTTTTTCTAAATTTCCATTCCCTAAAATTTTAATTCCAGATAATTCTTTTTTTATTATACCTGTTTCTTTTAATAATTCAGGAGTTATTACATCTCCATTATTAAAACGGTTTAAATCTGAAACATTTATAGTCGCATATCTAGTTGTAAATCTAGCATTATTAAAACCTCTTTTTGGCAATCTTCTATATAATGGAGTTTGCCCACCTTGAAACCATGGTTTAATGCTAGCTCCACTTCTTGCTTTTTGTCCTTTTTCTCCTCTACCAGAAGTTTTACCTAAACCACTACCAGGTCCACGACCTACTCTTTTACGAGCTTTAATTTCAGGATTCTTAGAAAGTTCATGTAATTTCATATTATAATTCCTCCTTACTTATTCCACGTAATTCAGCAATATGTTCTGGAGTTCTTTGAGATTTTAAAGCTTCTATAGTTGCTTTTGCCATGTTAACTTTAGTATTAGAACCTAGTGATTTAGAAACTATATCATGAATACCAGCAAGTTCAACAACTGCTCTTACAGCACCTCCAGCAATTATACCAGTACCTTTTTTAGCAGGTTTAATTAAAACTTGAGCACGTCCTACTTTACCAATTGCTTCATGAGGAATTGTACGATTATCAATTAATGCAATTTTACATACATTTTTATTTGCAGCTTGAATAGCTTTATTTATAGCTTCTGGAACTTCATTTGATTTTCCAGTACCAAGACCAACTAATCCTTTACGATTTCCAACAACAACAGTTGCTAAAAATCTAAAATGTCTACCACCTTTAGTTACTTTTGTAACACGAGAAATAGATATAACATTTTCTTCTAATAATTTTTTCTTTTTGTTATTTTCAAATCTTGCCATTATATCCTCCTAAAATTCTAATCCAGCTTCTCTTGCTGCGTCTGCAAGAGCCTTTACACGTCCATGATAAAGATTTCCGCCACGATCAAATACTACTCTTTTAATTTTAGCTGATTTAGCTTTTTTTGCAATATCCTTACCAACTTCTTTTGCTCCTTCTTGATTACCGCCATTTTTAAGTTTTAAAGCAACTGATGAAGAAGAAACTAGAGTAATTTGCTTTTCATCATCAATAATTTGTGCAAAAATATGACTATTAGATCTATATACACTTAATCTTGGAACTTCAGATGTGCCAAAAATACTTTTTCTAACACGTTCATGTCTTTTTTGTCTCATTTTATTTTTTGATTCTTTTTTTATCATTTCTAATCACTCCCACCTATGCCGCTTTCTTTCCTTCTTTACGACGAATATGTTCATCTTTATAACGTATTCCTTTACCTTTGTAAGGTTCTGGTTCACGAATTTTTCTTATATTAGCTGCAAATTCAGAAACTTTTTTCTTATCAATACCTTTAATTACAAGCTCAGTATTACTAATAGCTTCTGCAGATAACTCATCAGGAATTATAACTTCAACTGGATGAGAGTATCCAGCATTTACAATAATCTTTTTTCCATTTACAGCAAATTTATAACCTACTCCAACAGCTTCCAAATTTTTTTCAAAACCTTCAGTAACACCATCAATCATATTTTTAATAAGAGAATTAGTAGTACCATGTAAAGCTATTGCTAATTTAGAATTATTATTTTTATCAACTACTACTTTACCATCAGATACACTTACACTAACTAATTTATCAAAATTTAATTCTAATGTTCCTTTAGGTCCTTTAACAGTAATTTTATTGTCTACTATATCTACATTTACTCCATCGGGAATTATAAGTTCTCTTTTTCCAATTCTACTCATATATTTTTATTTCCTTACCATATATAGGCAAGTACTTCTCCTCCCAGATTTTTTTCACGTGCTTCCTTATCAGTCATTAATCCTTCAGAAGTTGAGATAATTGCAATTCCTAAACCATTTAATACTCTTGGAAGTTCATCAGCTTTTGCATAAACTCTAAGTCCAGGTTTACTAATTCTTTTAAGTCCAACAATAACTCTTTCCTTTTTTTCACCATATTTTAAACTTAGATTAATTTTATTTCCCTTTGGATCATTAATAAATTCATAATCATTAATGTATCCTTTAGTTTTTAAAATTTCAGCAATAGATTTTGTAATATTAGAACCAAGAACAACAACATTATCATATTTCATTTGATTTGCATTTCTAATTCTTGTTAACATATCTGCAATAATATCATTTACCATAATTATCTTCCTTCCTACCAACTTGATTTTTTTACACCAGGAATTTCTCCACGTGATGCAAGTTCTCTAAAACAAATACGACATAATTTAAATTTTCTAAGTACACCATGTGGACGTCCACATCTTTGACATCTTGTATAATTACGAACTTTAAATTTAGAGCCTTTATTATTTTTTGCTATCATACTTTTTTTTGCCATAAAACGTCCTCCTTACTTTTTAAATGGTAAGCCTAAGCCTTTAAGTAGACTCAAAGCTTCTTCATTTGTTTTTGCAGTTGTAACAAAAACAATATCCATTCCTCTTATTTTTAAAACTTTGTCATATTCTATTTCTGGGAAAATTAATTGTTCTTTAATTCCTAAAGTATAATTACCAAAGCCATCAAAAGATTTTGGTGAAAGTCCTCTAAAATCTCTTACACGTGGAAGTGCTAAATTAATTAATTTTTCCATAAAAACATACATTTTTTCATCTCTTAATGTAGTTTTTGTACCAATAATAGCTCCTTCTCTAAGCTTAAAACCAGCAATTGACTTTTTAGCTTTTGTTTTAACTGCTTTTTGTCCTGTAATAGTTTCAAGATCATTAACTGCTGCTTCAATAAATTTTGAATCATGAGCAGCCTCTCCAACACCCATATTAATAACTATTTTTTCAAGACGAGGAACTTGCATAACTGATTTATAATTAAATTCTTTTTTTAAAGAAGGTACAACTTCTTCTTTATATAATTTCTTTAAACTATTCAACTTTCTCATCTCCTATTCTTTATCTTTCTTTGTTGTTTTTTTAGTTACATTTGTTTTTTTGGGTTTATCTTCAGTTTTAGTTTTAGCTGTCTTTTTATTATCAACAACTTTAACATTAGATACATGAATTGGAGCTTCACGATCAATTATACCGCCCATTTCATTTCCACCATTAGGCTTCATATGTTTTTTTATAATATTAATTCCTTCAATAATCACACGATTATCTTTTTTTAATGTTTTAATTACTCTGCCTTCTTTTCCTTTAGAAGCACCTGCAATAACTTTTACATTATCTCCTACTTTTACTTTCATATTTTAGCCTCCTATAAAACTTCAGGTGCAAGTGAAACTATTTTCATGAAATCTTTATCACGAAGTTCACGAGCAACAGGTCCTAAAACTCTTGTTCCTACAGGTGTCTTATCATCTTTAATAATAACGCAAGCATTATCTTCAAATTTTATATAAGAGCCATCCTTACGTTTAACACCTTGAACAGTTCTAACTATTACTGCTTTTACAACTTTACCTTTAGGCAAATTACTGTTTGGAATAGCTTTTTTTACTGTACCTACAACAATATCACCAATATTAGCAAATTTTCTTTTGCTACCACCTAAACATCTAATAACAAGTAATTCACGAGCTCCAGAATTATCAACAACTTTTAATCTACTTTCTTGTGCAACCATTGTGATACCTCCTATAAAACTACAGCTTCGATTAGAACTTCAACTAGTTCATATCTTTTACTTTTAGATAATGGTCTAGTACTTCTAATTCTTACTGTATCTCCAACTTTTGCAATATTTTTTTCATCATGAGCAGTATATTTTTTAGAATATTTAACTCTTTTACCATATAGTGGATGCTTACGATGAGTTTCAACTAAAACAGTTATAGTTTTATCATTTTTATCACTTACTACTTTACCTGTAAGGTATGTTTGTTTATTTTTCTCCATCATTTACACCACTTTCTACAAGTTTTCTTTCATTTAAAATAGTTTTCATTCTAGCAATATCTTTTCTTAAATGATTAATTTTTTTAGGTTTTTCTAAAGATCCAGTTGATTGTTTTAAACGAAGTTCAAATAATTCAACTTTAGTATCTTTAATTTTTTTCAAAATTTCTTCATTGCTTAATTTTCTAATTTCATCAATTTTCATCATTAAGCACCTACCTTTTCATCTTTTTTTACAAATTTACATTTAACTGGTAATTTATGAGATGCAAGTCTTAATGCTTCTCTAGCAATTTCTTCTGAAACTTCACCAATTTCAAACATAATTTTTCCTTCTTTAACAACTGCTACCCAATCTTCTACATTACCTTTACCTTTACCCATACGAGTTTCTAAAGGTTTTCTAGTTCTAGCTAAGTGAGGAAAAATGTTAATCCAAACTTTTCCTCCACGTTTCATATAACGTGTCATAGCTATACGAGCTGCTTCTATTTGTCTAGCAGTTACATAAGCACCATTACATGCCTTAAGTCCAAAATCTCCAAAATGAAGTTCTGTATTACCACGAGCATGTCCTTCAAAAGTTAAACGATGTGGTTTTCTATATTTAGTTCTTTTTGGTATTAACATTATTGTTTCCCTCCTTTGATTTCTTTGAAGGAAGTATTTCACCTTTATATATCCAAACTTTTACACCTATTTTACCATAAGTTGTTAAAGCTTCACTAACTGCGTAATCAATGTCAGCACGAATAGTATGTAGGGGAACAGTACCTTCAGTATAACCTTCGCTTCTTGCCATTTCAGCTCCACCTAGTCTTCCTGAAACTAATGTTTTTATTCCCTTTGCTCCAGCTTTCATAGTATTTCTAATTGCTCTTTTTTGAGCACTTCTAAATGGAGCTCTATTTTCAATTTGACTAGCAATGTTATCTGCAACTAATTGAGCAGATAAATCAGGTTTTTTTACTTCAATAATTGAAATATAAATATCTTCTTTTACAATTTTTTTAATATCGTTTCTCAAGCGTTCAATATCTTCTCCGCCTTTACCAATTACTACACCTGGTTTTGCAGTGTAAATAGTAATATCAGTTCTTTTAGAATTTCTTTCAATAAGAACAGAAGCAATAGCAGCATCCTTTAATTTATTTGCTAAATATTTACGAATTTTAATATCCTTATTTAAAGTATCACCAAATTTACTACTAGGTGCGTACCATTTTGCTTGCCAATCTTTATTAACGCCAATTCTATAGCTTATTGGATTAACTTTTTGACCCATTTTTAAGCCTCCTTCTTGTCACTTTTTACTTTAATAGTAATGTGACTAGTTCTTTTATCTCTTCTATCAACACCTGCACGAGATGCAATTTTCATTCTTTTAAGTATTTGTCCAGGATTTACATAGCATTCAGAAATATATAAATCTTCTTCCTTCATATTAAAATTATTTGTAGCATTAGCAACAGCAGATGCTAAAACTTTTTGGATTAAACGACTAGCTTTAGTGTTAGTATTTAAAAGAATAGCAGTAGCAGTTTTAATATCTTTACCACGAATTAAATCAAGTGTCATTCTTGCTTTTCTTGGAGCAATCATTGCACCTTTTAAAATAGCATATGTTTCCATTTAAACCTCCTACTTTTGTCCAGCGTGACCACCAAATTTACGTGTTAGAGAAAATTCTCCTAATTTGTGGCCAACCATTTCTTCAGTAATAAAAACAGGTATATATTCTTTTCCATTATGAACTGCTATTGTATGTCCAATAAAATCTGGAAAAATAGTTGATCTTCTTGATTTTGTTTTTATAACATCTTTTTTATTTTCTTCATTTAATTTATTTATTTTTTTTAATAAAGACTTTTCAACATATGGTCCTTTTTTCAAACTTCTTGCCATAATACCCTCCTATTTCTTTCTACGACTAACAATTAATTTGCTAGAAGCTTTCTTTTTATTTCGAGTTTTATATCCAAGAGCAGGTTTACCCCAAGGTGTCATTGGACTCTTACGTCCTACTGGAGCTTTACCTTCTCCACCACCATGTGGATGGTCATTAGGATTCATAACAGATCCTCGGTTAGTTGGTCTAATACCCATATGTCTTTTTCGTCCTGCTTTTCCAATTTTTACAAGTTCAAAATCTTCATTTCCAACTTCTCCAATAGTAGCCATACATGTTCCTAGAATCTTTCTTGTTTCACCACTTTGTAATCTAATCATTACATATTTACCTTCTCTTCCTAGAATTTGAGCAGAAGATCCAGCACTTCTACATAAAGCAGCTCCAGCTTTTGGTCTTATTTCAATATTGTGAATTGTTGATCCAACTGGAATATTTGCAAGTGGTAAGGCATTACCTATTTGAATATCAGCATTTTCTCCGCTTTGTACTATCATATTAACTTTAAGATCTTTAGGAGCAATAATATATCTTTTTTCTCCATCTTTATAATTAATTAAAGCAATATTTGCATTTCGATTAGGATCATATTCAATAGTAACTACTCTACCAGGAATATCAAATTTATTTCTTTTAAAATCTATTATACGATATTTTCTTTTAGCTCCACCACCAATATGTCTTACCGTAATTTTACCTTGATTATTTCTTCCACCAGTTTTAACTTTTTTAATAAGCAATGACTTTTCAGGAAGTTTATGAGTAATTTCAGAATTAATTAAAGTACTCATATTTCTGCGACCGTTAGTGGTTGGCTTATACTTCTTTATTGGCATATATTATCGTCCTTTCTATATTTCTATTGATTCGCCATCTTTTAAAGTTATGATAGCTTTTTTATATGTTTTTGTTTTTCCAGTGTATCTTCCAACTCTTCTATCCTTTGGCTTTGTATTAAGAGTATTTAATTTAACTACATGTACACCAAAAGCTTCTTCAAAAGCTTTTTTTATTTGAAATTTTGTTGCTTTTTTATTTACTTTAAAAACATAAGTTTTACCATTTTCAGCAATATTACCAGCTTTTTCTGTAATAACTGGTGTATAAATAATATCAGTATAATCTTTCATTATTTTAATACCTCCTCAATTTGTTTTAGAGAAGATTCTTCAAATACAATAGTATCTGCATAAGATAAATCTAAAACATTTATTTCAGAAGCTAAGCAAACATATGCATTATTAATATTTCTAGTTGCCATAAATAAATTTTCATTATCACCAGAAGTAATAAATAATGTTTTTTCATTTAGTTTTAATTTTTTCATAATATCAATAGCTTCTTTAGTTTTTAAACTAGCAAGTTCAATCTTATCAATAACAAGCATTTTTTTATTTTGAAATTTATAAGATAGTGCACTTTTTAATGCTAACAATCTTTCTTTTTTATTTACTTTAAACGAATAATCTCTTGGTGTTGGACCATTTACTACTCCTCCACCTCTATAATGTGGTGCACGTATTGTTCCTTGACGAGCATTACCGGTTCCTTTTTGTTTATAAGGTTTTTTCCCACCACCAGATACTTCAGAACGAGTTTTAGTTTTATGTGTTCCTTGTCTTAATGATGCTAATGCATGGTCAATTTCTTTTTTTAAAACAATATTATTAACTGTTATATTAAAAATATCATTACTTACTTCTATATCTTTAATTTTTTCACCAGCAAGGTTTATTAATTTTATTTTTGCCATTATTTTTCACCTTCTTTATTAGAAGTAGAAACCTCATCTGATTTTGTTTTTTCAACTTCTTCAACAGAATCAACAACAGTTTCTTCTACATATTTAATTAATTCTTTAGGATTACTTTTTCTATTATTTTTAACAGCACTTTTAATTAATACCATAGAATTTTTAGCACCAGGAACATTTCCACTAACTAGTATATAATTATCTTCTAAGTTAACATCAATAATTTCAAGATTTTGAATAGTAACAGTTTCATGTCCCATATGTCCTGGTAAATTTTTCCCCTTTAAAACTCTTTTTGGTAACATTGTTCCCATAGATCCTGGACCTCTATGATAATGTGATCCATGTGCCATAGGTCCTCTAGATTGATTATGTCTTTTTATAACACCTTGAAATCCTTTTCCTTTACTTGTACCAGTAACGTCAACGATTTCTCCTATAGAAAAAATTGACCCATCAATAATTTCTCCAACATTTAATGCGCCTTCAAAATCTCTTATTTCTTTTAAGAAGCGCTTAGGAGTAGTATTTGCTTTTTTAGAATGTCCTAACTTAGCTTTGTTTGATTTATTTTCCTTTACATCAACTGTACCAATTTGTATAGCATTATAACCATCAGTTTCTTTAGTTTTAACTTGCATTACAACATTTGGTTTAATTTCAATTACAGTAACAGGAATTATATTTCCATCTTTAGTAAAAATTGAAGTCATTCCAATTTTACGTCCTAAGATTCCTTTCATTTTTTTATCCTTCTTTCTTATAATTTTATTTCTATATCAACACCACTTGGTAAATCAAGATGTGTTAGAGCATCGATTGTTTCTTTGCTTGGCTTTTTAATATCAATTAATCTTTTATGTGTTCTCATTTCAAATTGTTCACGAGAGTCTTTATATTTATGTACTGCTCGTAAAATTGTAATTTTATCAACATGAGTTGGAAGTGGAATTGGTCCAGAAACTTCCCCACCAGTTCTTTTAACTGTTTCAACTATTTTTCCAGCAGCAAGATCTAAAGCTCTATGATCATATGATTTTAGTCTAATTCTAACTTTTTCATTTGCCATATTTGTAATTTTTCTCCTTTCGTCTATATCTAGTATAGACTCGCTCCATGCAAATTACCTGATGCTAGTTTTTATTATTCAACTTTACCTAGCGTATCAGCAACCTCGCACTTCAAAGCAGTCATACAAAATTCATTATACAAAAATATTTTATGAAATGCAAGTAAAAATTAATACATTTTTGATGCAAAATTAATACTATTTCAAAAATTAAATGATTAAGTTATATAATAGAAAAAAATAAAGACGATTATGTTATTAACATTTAATCGTCTTTCAACTATTTCTTTAAATTAAATATTTTGTCTACTTCACTATCTAAATATGGCGAAACACTTCCATCATTTCTCTTTTTTAACATTTGATAGTATTCTTGTTTTTGTTTCTTCTTAATGTCATTACATATTTTTTTCTTTCTTTTTTAAACATCCTAAATTATCTCCCTCATTAAAAAAAAACTAATACTTATTGTATTAGATTTTTTATTATTTTACATACAAAATAAATGAAACTATAATAAATGTAATACCAAGTATTGCAGTAATTCTTGTAATTAGTAGTTCAGAGCCTCTTTCTTTTCTATTTTGAAATAAGTTTTCATTTCCTCCACTAATGATTTGACTAGAATCACTTGCTTTATTACTTTGAAGAAGTACAATTACAATTATTAATATTGATATAATTAATAAAAATAGTTCCATGTTTTTCACCTGTTTCTCTCACTAAACTAATTTAACATAAAAATTTATTTAAATCAACTATTTTGTTAATTCTTCTTCAATTCTTAATAGTTGATTATATTTAGCAATTCTTTCTCCTCTACACAATGAACCAGTTTTTATAAAAGGAATATTTAATCCAACAGCTAAATCAGCAATAAAAGTATCTTCCGTTTCCCCACTTCTATGAGAAATAATCATACTATAATTATTTTTTCTTGCTAAATTTATTGTTTCAATCATTTCACTTATAGTACCAATCTGATTAGCTTTTAAAAGAATTGAATTAGCACATTTTTCTTTTATTCCTTTTTGTAATAAATTTTTATTTGTAACAAAATAATCATCACCAACAATCATTATTTTATCACCAATATCTGAGGTAATTTTTTTTAAACTTTCAAAATCATTTTCTTCAAAAGGATCCTCTATTGATATAATTGGATATTTACTAACCAAATATTTATAATATTCTAATAGTTTATTTGGCGAAATTATTTTGTTATCAATTAAATAACTATTCTGATCTTTTAAGTAAAAAGAAGTGGCTGCAGCATCAATTGCAATATAAACATCTTTCCCAGGCACATATCCAGCTGTCATTATCGCTTTATTAATTAATGATAAAGGCATTTCATTATTTTTAAATTTAGGAGCAAATCCTCCTTCATCGCCAACATTTGTAGAAATATTATTAGTTTCTAATATTTTTTTCAATATTTGAAATATTTCAGCACCAACTCTAAGTCTTTCTTTAAAAGTCTTAACTACAGGCACTATCATATATTCTTGAAAAGCAACTCCATTATTGGAATGCTTTCCACCATTAATAATATTCATCATAGGTATAGGTATGCCATATTTACCTGTATTTACATATTGATAAAGTTTCTTATTTTTTGATAATGCACAAGCTTTTAGTGTAGCTAAAGAAACAGCAAGTATTGTATTACCACCTAATTTCGTTTTTTGTGAAGTATTATCTAAAGAATTTAATAATTTATCTATCTTTAATTGATCTATTTCTACTCCTATTAATTTTGGTTTAATTATATCATTAATATTTTTAATAGCTTTTTTAACTCCTAATCCTTGATATCTTTTTACATCTTTATCTCTTAATTCTAAAGCTTCTTTAGAGCCAGTAGATGCCCCACTTGGAACACTAGCTCTAACAAACTTCATATTATCTAAAAAAAGCTCGACTTCAACTGTCGGGTTTCCTCTAGAATCAAGAATTTCACGAGCAACAAGATCATGAATTTTTGCCATAATATTACCCCTTTATCTTAATTGTACTAATACTCTTATAATTTTTTCTTAAAATTTGAATATATAAAACATCTAGTAAAATATTTATTATTGTAAATACCCCAACAGTTTGAGTTTTAAAAAATAAATAATCAAATGGATATATAAATATTGAAATTGAAAGTGCTATTGATAAAATCATATTAATAATCGTTATTAATTTAAGTTGTTTAGTTGCTTTATTATCGTATAAAGGTATTGATAACTTATATAATGCAGTAACAATAAAGTAAACTCCAACAAGAATTATTAAATCTATTTTTGTAGTATTTACATTTACAATTGTAAAAATACCTAAAATAGCAATTAAAATAGTTAAAAATAAATCTAACTTAAAAATTGAAAATATTTTCTTCCTTTGTATAGTATATGCGTATAAAGTAACAACACTTAAAATAATTAACGAAAATCCATATAAATATGATAATAGAGCTTCAGAAATTCCCTTAATAAATATGGCAAAAATAGCAATAATTAGTAAAGGTAACATTGCTCCTAATTTTAAATTTAAAATCCTTTTGTATTCTTTCATAGTATCACCTACTTTTATAGTAACATAACTTGCCAAAAAATACAAATTAATTTTTATAATATAAAATTATTAATCTTTTAAATTGATTTTTACTTGTTCATCACTATCTTCAATTTCAACACTAGAAATTGAATTAAATCTTTTTGTAATTTTATCAGTTGTTGTATGAATTTCTTTAACATCTTTATTAACAGTTTCAATACTTCTTGATAGTTTATCCCATCTTTCCTTATATCTATCAAATTCTAAACCTAATTTTTTAAGTTCATTATGAATAACTTTTGCATATTTATCTCTTTCCATATCCATTACAACCATTTGAATAACAGTTAAAGTACTCATTAAAGTAGTTGGAGAGGCAAGCCAAACTCTTTTTTTAAAAGAATAATCAACTAAATCTTCATGATGAGCATTAATTTCAGCAAATATAGCTTCCGCAGGTAAAAACATTATTGCTTCATTAGCTGTTTCACCTAAAATTATATATTTAGAAGCAATTGCATCAATATGATTTTTAACATCATTTTTAAATTTTTTATACGATGTTTCTCTTTCCATTTTGCTTAACGTGCTATCCATCATTTTCTGATAATTTTCAAGAGGAAATTTTGAATCTATACATATTGATCCTAGAGGATTTGGAGCATAAACAATTGCATCGACAACTTTTCCATTGGATAGTAAATGCTGAATATCATAAATTTTTCCTTTTTTTTCACCAAAAACAGAAGTTAAAATATTGTTTAAATTAATTTCACCAAAAATTCCACGTGTCTTTTTGTCTGTCAAAACACTTTGAAGGGAAACTATATCATTAGAAAGACCATCAATTTTTTTCTGAGCTTCATCTATTTTAGAAAGTCTTTCCAAAACAGAAGTAAAAGTTTTATTAGTTTTTTCAAAATTTTGATCTAATCTTTCATTAACTTTATTATCTATTTTTAAAAGTCTTTCTTCTATTTTATCCTTAAGTTTTTCAAAATCATCTAAAATAGTTCTACTAAAATCATTCTTAAAATCGCCTATTTCTTTTACAATTGAAATTTCTTGTTTATTTAATTTATCAATTATATCAGAATTATTATTTTTTTTAAAAATTAGTAATAAAATTAATATTAAATTAATTGTTAAAAAACTTAATATTATATATTGCATAAAATTCACCTCAAAAATTTATATTTTCTTTTTATAATATAGGTTAGTAAATACATTATAACAAATCCTATTATAACTTTAACTAGACAATTAAAATTTGTCAAGGATTCTAAAAATGAGCAACCAATAAATCCCCAAAAGTAAATACAAAATGCTTTGCCAATTATTAAAGCTAAAATAAATTTTTTAATATTTATTTTACTAAAACTACAAATTAAAGTTATTAAAGAAGTGGGATTAAAAGGAATTGCATACAAAACAATTAAATTAAAAAAATTAATATCTGAAAATTTATCTAAATATTTTCTCATTTTTTTTAATTTTAAATTAAAATTTGATATTAAAGTAAATAATGTTAAGGCTCCTAAAATACTAAATAACCAAGCAACTAAAAAACCAATTATTTTTCCATATATTAAAAAAACTATAGTAATAAATAATGAAAGAGGAAGAATGGGTATTAAAGCTTCTAAAAAAATTAAAAAACAACAAATAATAAGTCCTAAAACTTTATAATTCATTATAAAATTAGTTAAAATATTATTTATATTATTTAAAATTTCCATATAACATTATATGTTTTTTTTATTTTTATTTGCACTTATTTACATCTACTTCTTTTCCATTCTCACAACATTTAGTAATGTTTAATTTACATTTTGTAAATGGTGATTGAATACAAGTATTTATTCTATCGTAGCTGCTTTTTATACTAGTAAAACCAGTTATAGTACTTGTAATAAAACCCAAAATACTAGGAATAAAAAAGATTATTATTCCTGCAACTACTCTTCGAATAATAGCTGAAGTAGCGTCTTTAACAGCTTTATCATCACCACCAATTATTGCTTTTCCTAAATCAACAGTTGCTAATATTATAATAATAAGAGGAATAATAATTTTTAAAAAAAATAAAATATAACCAAAAAAACGAACTGTAAGCAATACATTATAATCTAAAGAAAAATCACTAACCCCACAATTTTTTGATACATTAATAGTGCCAAATAATAACATATAAATCACCAAAAAAATTATAACATAAAAAAATCTAATTTACATTAGATTTTTTTTAGGAAAGTCACGTCATAGCCAATAAACTCTAAAATTGAACAAGCTTTTTTGGCATTGTAACCTTTTTTACAAGTAATATAGTATTTTTTATTTTTATCTAATAAGATATTTCTATTTGTTATTAAATTATCCATAGAAATGTTTATAGCATTATTTATTTTTTTTTCTGTATCTAAATTAATCAAAATACCCATATTACTTTTATATTCTGATTCATAAATTACTTTCATTTTTATCCCCTAATATATTTTATGGAATAAAAAATTTATGAATTATTTTATTTAACTATTATATTAACAATTTTATTTTTTACTACAATTGTTTTAATAATTTCTTTACCATCAATATGTTTTTTAACATTTTCATTTTGACATGCTATTTTTATTACTTCTTCATCTAAAAGATTCAAACCTATTTTAATTTCCCCTCGTAATTTTCCATTAACTTGTACGCCAATAGTAATTTCATCTTCTATTATTTTAGATTCATCGTAAGTTGGCCAATTTTCATATGCAATAGTCTTATTATGTCCTAATTTTTCCCAAATTTCTTCAGTCATAAAGGGTACAATTGGATTAAGAAGTTTTACTAAACTTTCTGCCATATATCTTGGAAATTTTTCTTCTTTATAAATAGCATTTACAAAAATCATAATTTGACTAATAGCTGTATTAATATTTAAACTTTCAAAATCTTCTGTTACTTTTTTTACAGTTTGATGATAAATTTTTTCTAAATTTTTATTATCCTCATCACAAATTTTATTTTCTTCTGTATATAATCGCCAAACGCGATCTAAAAATTTTTTAGAACCAATAACACCATTATCATTCCATGGTTTATCAGCTTGTAATGGTCCCATAAACATTTCATAAAATCTTAAAGTATCAGCGCCATATTCATTTACAATATCATTAGGATTAACTGAGTATTGTGGATATCTTTTGCCCATTTTAATACCATTAGATCCTAAAATCATACCTTGATGTACTAATTTTTTAAATGGTTCTTTTACTGGAACAATTCCCTTATCATAAAGATAATTATTCCACATTCTAGAATATAATAAATGCCCAACAGCATGTTCTGGTCCACCAACATATAAATCAACTGGAAGCCAATGTTTTAATAATTTTTCATCAGCAATTTTTTCATCGTTATTTGGATCAATATATCTTAAAAAATACCAAGAAGATCCAGCTGAACCTGGCATTGTTGAAGTTTCTCTTTTAGCTTTTTTTCCATTGATATTAACATTTACCCAATCAGTTGCTTTTTCCAATGGTGAAGCACCTGTTTTAGATGGTGAATAATCATTTAATTTTGGCAATATTAATGGAAGTTCAGCATCAGATATCGCACAATAATTTCCATCTTCAAAATGAACAATTGGAATTGGTTCTCCCCAATATCTTTGACGAGCAAAAATCCAATCGCGAATTCGATAATTAATTTGCTTTTTACCAGCTTTATTATCTTCAAGCCATTTAATCATTGTATTAATTGCTTCTTCTTTACCCATTCCATCCAAAAATGATGAATTAATATGAATACCATCTTTTGTATAAGCTTCCTTACTAATATCTCCACCTTCTAAAACTTGAATTATAGGAATATTAAATTTTTTAGCAAATTCATAGTCTCTTTCATCATGAGCAGGTACAGCCATGATTGCTCCTGTTCCATAACTTGCAAGAACATAATCAGATATCCAAATGGGAATTTTTTCATTATTTACCGGATTAATTGCATAAGCACCTGTAAAAACGCCTGTTTTTTCCTTGTTAAGTTCTGTTCTTTCTAATTCGGACTTAGTAGCACAAATATCTTGATATTTTTTTACATCTTCTGATTGTTCTTTGCTGACTATTTTATTAACTAACTCATGTTCAGGAGATAAAACACAATATGTTGCCCCAAATAATGTATCACAACGAGTAGTAAAAACAGTAAAATTATAATCTGTATTTGCTACTTTAAAAATAACATGAGCTCCAACACTTTTACCTATCCAATTTCGTTGTATTTCTTTTGTCGATTCAGGCCAATCAATTTCATTTAACCCATCTAATAATCTTTCAGCATATTTAGGTATATCAATTACCCATTGTTTCATATTTTTACGAACAACAGGATATCCACCTCTTTCACTTTTTCCATTAATTATTTCATCATTAGATAAAACTGTTCCTAGTTCTTCACACCAATTTACAGGCATATCAACATATTTAGCTAAACCATCTTCAAATAATTTCTTAAAAATCCACTGTGTCCATTTGTAATAAGATGGATCAGATGTTGATACTTCTCTATCCCAATCAAAGGAAAATCCCAACATTTTAAGTTGATTTTTAAAAGTTTTAATGTTTTCATTTGTAAATATAGCAGGATGATTCCCAGTTTTTATCGCGTATTGTTCTGCGGGAAGACCAAAAGAATCAAAGCCCATTGGATGAAGTACATTATATCCTTGCATTCTTTTCATACGACTAACTATATCTGTTGCAGTATATCCTTCTGGATGTCCAGCATGAAGTCCTACACCAGATGGATAAGGAAACATATCTAATGCATAAAATTTAGGCTTGGAAAAATCATAAATATCAGTTTTGAAAGTTTTATTAACATCCCAATATTTTTGCCATTTTTTTTCTATTTTTTTAAAATTCATCATTTTTTATCAACCTTTCCTTTTTTTATTATTAAATTTCCAATTAAATAATACATAATAATAATTAATATTAATAATATAAAAAAGCCAATCAGCATTTGAAATATAAACTTTAAAGGTATTAAAAAACATATTGTTCCCGTAATGGAAATAATAAAAGCATTAGCATTAACACAAATCCAAGTTAATTTTTTTTCATTTATTTTTGATTTTTTTACTTTGAATTTATATTCTAAATAATCAAGTTCACCCATTCTTGAAAAATTTTTCTTTCGATATAAACCAAGATATATAATATAAAATACTAATATTATAACATAAGTGCTTATAAAAAAAATTAAACTGCTCATATTTTACCATCCTTTTTAAATTTAATTAAAACACGGCATATCGCTAAGGACGAAAATGCCGTGGTACCACCTTAATTTGTTCTTTAATGATTTTATAATGGAAATCAGCCAAACACTTAAAAAAGCAAGTTCATAAATCAAATATTATAGTTTTCACCAACCACTAATTCTCTTTGAATATTTTAATTTATTACTACTCTTTTTCTCTGCTTATTCATATTATATTAAATAAAAAATATTTATTCAAGAATAAATTAAACTTTTATAATATAATTTTTTTCATAATTTTATTTATTTAATACATACTAATTTCTAGGTGATTTATGGATAAAAAAAAGGTAATAGAAAATATAAAATATTATTTTATATTATTTATAATTATTTCAATATTAAGTTATTTTTATGAAGAAATTTTATTTTTATTAATTAAAGATAAATTAGTTAAACGAGGATTTTTGTATGGTCCATGGCTTCCCATATATGGTTTTGGAGCGTTAATAATACTTAAAACATGTAAACGTTTAAAAAAACATCCTGTTATTATATTTATTATAACTTTTCTTTTAACAGGAACTTTAGAAGGAATATCTGGTTTTATTTTAAATAAATTTTTTAATATGAAGTTGTGGGATTATTCAAATGATTTTTTAAATATTGGTGGATATGTTTGTTTAAAAAGTGCTACTGGATTTGCTATTGGTGGACTATTATTAATATATTTATTAGAACCATTTATAAAATTTTTTTATAATAAATTTTCCAAAAAACAAAGTACAATAATTACAATAATTATTTTTATAATATTTGTAATTGATAATATTATTTCCTACATGCTAAAATAAAATGCTTTATTGAAAAAGATAAAATTATTTGTTAAAATTTTAATAGAAAAGAGGAATTTATGGATAATTGTATATTTTGTAAAATTATTGAGGGAAAAATACCAAGTTTTACAATTTATGAAGATGATATAGTTAAAGTTTTTTTGGATATTGATCCATCAACCAATGGGGATATGCTTATCATACCTAAAAAGCATTATACTAATATTTTAGATATTGATAAAGATACACTTTGTCATATACATTTACTTATAAAAGATTTATATCCTAAAATAAAAGAAAAATTACATTGTGATGGTTTGACCATTTCTCAAAATAATGAATATTCTCAAGAAGTTCTACACTATCATTTACATGTCACTCCTAGATATAAAGATGATAACTGCAAAATAACTTACAATAAAAATAATTTAAAAAAATTAGAAGAAATTTATGACATTTTAAAATAAACACATTTAGTTATGTGTTTTATTTTTTTCGTGTTATAATCTTATTGTAAGGAAGATGGTATATGAAAAAAATAATGGATGGTAATGAATTTTGTTCTAAAATAGCATATAAATTTTCAAATATTTGCTCAATTTATCCTATAACTCCTGCTTCACCAATGGCATCATGGACAGATAAATTAGCAAATTTAAAGACTCAAAATTATTTTAATTCCAGCACTAAAATTATTGAAATGCAAAGTGAGGCAGGTGCAGCAGCAGCCATGCATGGTGCTTTATTAACTGGATCTTTAACATCAACTTTTACATCAAGTCAAGGACTTCTTTTAATGATTCCAGAAATGTATAAGATGGCTGGAGAAATGTTACCTGGTGTAATCCATGTTGCAGCTCGTAGTCTATCAACACATGCTTTGTCAATATTTGGAGATCATCAAGACATTTATGCCACTAGACAAACTGGATTTTGTATGATTGCCTCTTCTAATGTTTTTCAAACTGGAATAATGTCTGCTGTTTGTCATTTATCAGCAATTTCTACATCACTGCCATTTTTGCATTTTTTTGATGGATTTAGAACCTCACATGAATTAAATACCATCGAATATGACGAAGACGATTATTATTCATACTTAAAAAAATTAATTGATTATAAAAGCTTAAATGCTTATAAAAAAAGATGTCTAAATACTTCTAAAATGATTCAAAGTGGAGTATGTGAAAATGAAGATATTTATTTTCAAGTCGCTGAATCCAAAAATAAAGACTATGAAAAAGCAGCAGATATTGTTGCTAATTATATGAAAAAAGTTAGTAACTATTTTAATGAAGATTTTAAACCTTTTAATTATTATGGAAAAAGCGATGCAACTAACGTAATAGTAGCAATGGGAAGTGTTTGCGATACTATTAAACAAGTAATTAAAGATTTAAATAATGAAGGAAAAAAAGTAGGTTTAGTTGAAGTTCACTTATATCGCCCATTTAGTAAAAAATATTTAAATGATATAATTCCCAAAACTGTAAAAAATATTGCTGTTCTTGACAGAACTAAAGAGCAAGGTAGTGTTGGTGAACCACTTTATTTAGATGTTCTTGCCTCTGTTTCTAAAGAAATAAATGTTGTTGGGGGAAGATATGGTTTATCATCTAAAAATACAACACCAGCTGATATCAAAAGTATTTTTAGTATGCTTGAAAAAAAATTACAAAATAATTTTACTATATCTATTTATGATGATGTTACTAACTTATCATTACCTACTGAAAAATATTTTCCAAATTTAAGAACTACAGAATTAAAAATATATGGATATGGTTCAGATGGTATGGTTAGTGCATCAAAAGATTTACTTAAAATAGAAAGTGAAATAAATGATTACTATGTTCAAGGATATTTTCAATATGATTCTAAAAAATCAGGTGGAGTAACTTTAAGTCATCTAAGAATTTCGGATAAAAAAATTGATGCTCCTTATTACGTTACAGATCCAAGTATAATTTCTGTTTCTAGAGCGTCCTATTTAAATAAATATAATATTGTTGAAGAATTGTGTTTCAATGGTAATTTATTAATCAATACCCAAATGAATGAAACTGAATTAGATAAATATTTAAATAATGATGTAAAAAAAATTATTAAAGAAAGAGATATAAATTTATATTTAATTGACGCCTCAAAAATTGCATATGAAAATAATTTAAATAATAAAATAAGTATTATTATGGAAGCTTGTATTTTAAAAATATTAAAAGTAATGAATTTTAATAATATTTTAATTAAAAATATAGAAGAAAAATTTAAAAATAAAGGGAATGATATTATTAATTTTAATATTAATGCTTTTAAAAAAGGTCTTAATGTGTTAAAAAAAATTAATAATAATTTTAATATTAAAGAGGAAGATAAAAAATATCAAAGAAAAAATATTTTTGATATGATTGAAAATAGATGTGGAGATTTATTAAAAGTTAGCGATGTTTTATGCTTAAAAAAAGGCCAAGTTATTGGTGGCCTTTCAAAATTAGAAAAAAGAGACTTATATGATAATTTTCCTGTTTGGAATAAAGAAAAATGTATACAATGTATGCAATGTTCTTTAGTTTGTCCTCATGCTGTCATTAGACCATTTGTCGTAGATAATAAAAACAAATATGCTCCAAATGGCAAAGATTTGCTTACTGACAAAAATCAAAAATTTATAATTGGAATTTCTAAAAAAGATTGTACTAATTGTGGTTTATGTATTAAAACTTGCCCAACACATGCATTAAGCATGGGAAATGTTTATGATGATGAAATGATTAATTATTTATTTAACAATTACGAAAATAAAAAAATATATGATAAATATACAATTAAAGGTAGTCAAATGCTAAAACCTAAATTTGAATTTGCTCCTTCATGCGCTGGTTGTGGAGAGACAGCTTACATAAAACTTTTAACTCAATTACTTCAAGATAGATTAATCATTGCTAATGCAACAGGATGTTCATCAATTTATGGTGGTTCCATTCCTTGTACTCCTTACTCAGTTTCTTGGGCTACTTCCTTATTTGAAGATAATGCTGAATTTGGTTTAGGTATGAAAATTTCGCGAAATAATATTCGAAAAAGAATTGAAAATATCATGAAAAAAAATATGGATAAAGTTGATGAAACAACTCAAAAACTATTTAAATTATGGATTGAAAATCAAAATGATTTTGAAATAACTAAAAAAATTAAAAGCGAAATTAGTAATTACAATATTCCCAAAGAACTAGAAGATTTAAAAGATTTTTTAGAAGCAGAAAGTATATGGTGCATAGGTGGAGATGGTTGGGCCTATGATATTGGATTTAGTGGTATTGACCATGTTTTATCTAGTAATGAAAATATTAATATTCTAATACTTGATACAGAAGTTTATTCAAATACAGGTGGACAAGCAAGTAAGTCTAGTCATCAAGGTCAAGTTTGTGAATTTACCAATTTAGGAAAAACAACTCCTAAAAAAGACTTGTTTAAAATTTCCATGTGTTATGATAATGTTTATGTTGCTTTAGTAAGTTTAAAAGCTAATTTCAACCAAACGTTAAATGCTTTTAAAGAAGCTATTAACCATAATGGACCTTCCATAATTATTGCTTATAGTCCTTGTATAGAAATGGGAATTAAAGGAGGTCTTTCCAATTCTATTGATGAAGAAAAACTGGCTGTTGAATGTGGATATATTCAACTTAAACGATATGATCCTAAAACTAACCAATTAACAATAGATTCCAAAGAACCAAATTACGATTTATACGACCAATTTTTAGATAATGAAATTCGTTATTCATCTTTAAAATTAAAAGATGAAAATTACGCCAAAAATATATTAAATATAAATAAATTAAATGCTAAAAAAAGAAATGATTATTATATTAATCTTTCTAAGAAAAATTAAAAAAAATAAAATAAAAAAACGAGACCGAATCTTTGAAAGATTTCGGTCTCTTAAAAGAATAAAAAGGGGTTGGCTAGTGTGATACTAGCACCAATTCGCCAATAAGTGAATTGGTATGACATATACTAATAGAAAAGTTCTTTTTTGTCAACACTTTTTTTAAAAAAATTTAAAAAAAATTTGAGGTGAAATAAATGCTATTAAAAGATATTAAAAATATTGGCCCCAAAAATGAAAAATTGCTTAATCAATTAAACATATATAATTTTAATGATTTATTAACTTACTACCCTTACAAATATCAAATATTACAAATCACCCCATTAAGTGAAGATAATATTTGTATTATAAATGCTAAAGTTATGACTACACCGATTATTAGATATATTAAAAAAAATTTAAATAGCATTAAATTTAAAATAAGTTACAAATCATTAATTATAGATGTCATAATTTTTAATCGAGCATTTTTAAAAAATAATTTAAAAATTTCAAACGATATTTTATTAATTGGTAAATATAATAAACATAAAAATCAATTTGTTGCAAATGATATTAAATTTTATAATTTAAATAAAACAGAATTAATAGCTAAATATCATTTAATTAGAGGACTTAAAAACACAACTTTAAAAAAAATTATTGAAAATGCTTTAAAAGAAAATTTTACCTTAACAGACTTTATCCCACAAAATTATAATGACAAATATAATTTTATTGATAAAAATGATGCTATCAAATATATACATATTCCAAAAAATTTAGATGAAATAAAAAAAGCTAAACTTAAATTAATATATGAAGAATTATTTATATTTTCTTTCAAAATTAATTATTTAAAAATGTTAAAAACTAAAGAAAATAATTCTTTAAAGAGAATAAATGTTGAAGATCAAATAAATAAATTTATTAAAAAATTACCTTATGAATTAACAGATGATCAAATAAAATCAGTTAATGATATTTTAAACGATTTTAAAAATCCCAGAAGAATGAACAGATTGCTTTTAGGTGATGTCGGTAGTGGAAAAACTATTGTTTCAGTAATTGCTTTATATGCAAATTATTTATCAAATTATCAAGGAGTATTAATGGCTCCAACTGAAGTTTTGACTATCCAGCATTATACTAATATAAAAGAAATATTAAAAAAATATGATATTAGTATTGAAATACTTTCAGGAAGTATGACTAAAAAAGAAAAAGAAAATATTTTACAGAGATTAAAAAATAATGAAATAGATATAATTATCAGTACTCATTCCATTATTAGTGATAATGTTAAATTTAATAATTTAGGTTTGGTAATAACTGATGAACAACATAGATTTGGAGTAAATCAACGAAAAAATTTACAAAATAAAGGGCTTCATCCTGACGTACTTTATTTATCAGCTACACCAATACCTAGAACTTATGCTCTTACTTTATATGGAGACATGGATATTTCAATAATTAAAACTAAACCAAAAAATAGAATTCCTGTTAAAACCTATTTTAAATCTGAAAAACAAATAAAAGAAGTTTTGTTAAAAATATATGAAAACATAAAAAATCAACATCAAATTTATGTTGTATCTCCCGCAATTGATAGTGAAGATAATGATGAATTAAATGATGTTAAAAAATTAAAAGAAAAATTTACTAAAGCCTTTCAAAACAAAATAAGAATTGAAATTCTACATAGCAAAATAAAAGCTAAAGAAAAAGAAGCAATTATGAATGATTTTAAACAAAATAAAATCCAAATATTAATATCTACAACAGTAATTGAAGTAGGAATTGATAATCCTAATGCTACAATGATGATTATATTTAACGCTGAAAGATTTGGATTAGCTACTTTGCATCAACTTAGAGGTCGAGTTGGAAGAGGAAATTTTGAATCTAGTTGTTATTTAATTTCCAATAAAGAAACGGAAAGATTAAAAATAATGACTGAAAGTAATGATGGATTTTATATTGCGGAAAAAGATTATGAACTTCGTGGAGAAGGAGATATATTTGGGGAAAAACAAAGTGGAGATATGGTATTTAAATTAGCCGACTTAAAAAGGGATTATAAAATATTATTACAAGCCAAAAAAGATAGTCAAGATTTTATTGAAAAAAATATTGATAATAATTTTAAATATTATTATAATTATCAAAAAATAATAAAAGAAATAAATTTTTTAAATTAACATAATCTTTATATTTTTAACTATTTATGTTAATATTATTTATAGAATAAGAAGGTGTGGCTATGTTAGATGAACATTTTAAAATTGACATTAGTAATTCTAAATCATCAGATTCTATAATATTTAAAGGTAAAAAATATCGCATAACAATTTTAAGTGAAATGTTAATTAGATTTGAATATAATGAGAATGGTGATTTTGAAGATAGACCAACTGAATTTGCACGAAATAGAAATTTTGAAACTCCAAAAATGGAAGTTAAAGAAGATAATAATTATTTACAAATAACTACATCTTTTTTTACTTTACAATATCATAAAGAAAAACCATTTACGGGAACTAAAATTGCTCCAGATAGTAATTTACGAGTTTCTTTAAACGGAACTGAAAAAGTTTGGTATTTTAATCATCCTGAAGTTAGAAATTTTCTAGGCACTAGTATTTCTCTTGATGATGATGCAAAATTAAATTTACAAAAAGGATTATATTCGATGGATGGTTTTGCATCAATAGATGATAGTAAGAGTTTTGTTTTTGAAGATGATAGTTTTTTAAATATTAGAAAAAATAATATAGTTGATACTTATTTATTTATATATAGAAGAGATTTTGGATTATGTTTGAAAAATTATTTTAAGTTAACTGGAAATCCCAGTTTAATTCCTAGATATGCATTAGGTATATGGTGGTTTAAAAATGAAAAATATAGCGATGAGGACATAATTAAGTTAATTAATAAATTTAATAAAGAAGAAATTCCTATATCTATTTTATTATTAGGCGAATACTGGCACGAACAGAAATTAGTAAATAAAAAACTAGTTAAAACTGGTTTTACATTTAATAATACTTTAATTTCTAATCCCCAAAATACTATTAAATATTTACATGAAAGAGGCATACGAGTTGGTTTGAATATTAATCCTAAAGAAGGAATTTTACCAACTGAAAAACATTATGATGAATTTAAATCAGATTTAAATTTAGAAAAAAATGTTATTGTTCCATTTAATGCATTTGATCGAAATTTTCTTTATGCTTATTTTAAAGATATTATTAAACCATTAGATGATGTAGGAATAGATTTTTATTGGATAGATTATTTTGATAAATCAAAACCTTACAATTTAAGATTATTAAATCATTATCATTACATGAATTCTAAAAAAGAAGACAAAAGAGGCATGATACTTTCGCGTAATAGTCTAGTTGCTTCACACCGATATCCTATTCACTATTCTGGCCAAACTACAGTAAGCTGGGAAACTTTAAAAAAATTACCATTTTTTAATTCCACTTCTGCAAATATTGGTATAACTTGGTGGAGTCATGATATTGGAGGTTACAAATATGGGACTGAAGATGAAGAACTTTATAGAAGATATGTTCAACTAGGTACATTTAGTCCAATTTTTAGATTTTCATCATCAGAAGGAAAATATTATAAAAGAGAGCCTTGGAAATGGGAAGTTAAAACTTTAAGTATAGTTGCAGAATATTGTAAATTACGCCATAAATTAATTCCCTATTTATATTCTGAAGCTTATAAATATTATAAAAATGGAAATCCTCTTATTTTGCCACTTTATTATACTTATCCCAAAATTTATGATGAACCAATATACAAAAATGAATATTTTTTTGGAAGTGAACTATTTGTTTGTCCAATAACTAGTCCTAAAGATGAGGTAATGAAACGAAGTGTAGAACATATTTTTTTACCAACTGGAACATGGTATGATTTTAAAAGTGGAAAAAAATATCCTGGGGGAAAACGTTATGTTACATTTTTCAAAGATGAAGATTATCCCGTTTTTGCCAAAAGTGGATCTATAATTCCTCTTGCTATACTTAATAAAAATAGAAACTTAACATCACCTCCTGAAAATATGGAAATTCATATATTTCCAGGTAGTAGTAATACTTATAATCTTTATGAAGATGATGGAGTATCCTCTCTTTATGAACATGGGTATTATATTACCTCTAAAATCGAATATACTTATGAAGAAAATCAATTTTCTTTAATTATTAAACCAACAGATGGTAAAAGTGGGATTATACCTAATGAGAGAAACTATAAAATTATATTTAGAAATACTGGTCATATAAACAATGTTCAAGCCTTTATAGGTGAGGAAAAAATAGAAAAAGTTAATTCTTACATAGATGATAATGATTTTATAATAGAAGTAAATAAAGTACCAACAACTAGACAGTTAAGTATAAACTGTAAAGGTAATGTAATCGAAATAAATTCTACTAGATTAATAAATGAAGATATAGAATCAATTATAAATGATGCTAAAATTAAAACAGAATTAAAAGTATTAATTTCTAATATTATGTTTGGTGATGAAGATATACGTAAAAAAAGAATAAAAATACGAAAGCTCAAAGTTAGAGGACTTAGTAAAGAATTTATTAAAATGTTTATAAAATTATTAGAATATATCGCTGAAATCGAACAAAATTAAATTGTATAAAATTAAAAAAACTTAGATTATGAAGTCTACTTATAAAATAGTAAATTCATATCTAAGTTTTTTTATTTATTTTATTTTATTTCAATTACATTTTTGTTTTTAGTTTCTTCTTTTTTAGGAATAACAATTTTTAACATTCCATTTTTAAATTCAGCATCAATATTTTCAGCATCCAAATCACCTAAATAAAATGATCTTTCAAATTTTCCATAACTTCTTTCACGACGAATATAATTTTTCTTTTCATCTTTATCAACTTGTTCTTCATTTTTTTGAGCTGAAATTTTTATATAACCATCTTTAGTTTCAACAGTTATATCTTCCTTGTTAAATCCTGGAATGTCCATTTCAATATGATAATCTCCATTTTTTTCATAAATATCACATTTCATATTATTGTTTTTCACAGTAAACATATCATCAAAAATGTCATCTAAATAAAATTTTCTTGGGATTAAATCCATATTATATCCTTCCTTTCAATATATGTTATAACACATATATTAGCACTTGTCAAGCATAAGTGCTAATATACTATTATTATATACATTAAAGATAAAAATATACATTTAAAATAATTTTTATGCAATTATTTTACTATTATATCTTATCTATTTTTTTTTAAATTACTAAATAACACTATTAAAGGAAATATTTCTAGTCTACCAAATAACATGCCAATTGATAAAACTATTTTTGATAAAGCATTAAAGGCTGAAAAATTAGATATTTTAAAACAAAGTCCAACATTAGCAAAAGTAGAAAAAACGGCATTTACTGTAGTTTCAAAATCGTATCCATTAAAACTAATTATTAACATTATTAAAAGAATTAAAATTATATATAAAAATATAAATGTTGTTGTATTATCTACTATTTTATCATCAACTTTTTTTCCATCATAAGTTATAATATAAACACTATTAGGATGAATTACTTTTAAAAAATCTTTTTTTAATTTTTTTACACAAATAATTAATCTCGATATTTTAAATCCTCCACAGGTACTTCCCGCACAGGCACTTACGAGCATTAAACATAATAATAAAATTCGACATTGTGTTGGATATATATTAATATCGCCTATGCTAAATCCTGTACTACTCATAATTGAACCTACATGAAATATTGAAGATATTAATGCATCTTTAAAAGAAGTAAAAAATTTTAAAATATTTACCAATATAAATAAAACAGTAAATATATATAATAATATGTATACTTTTAATTCTTCACTTTTCAACGCATTTTTTATATTTTTCATAACTATAATTAAAAAGAAAACATTAAAATTAACACCAAATAAGAACATGAAAATTGCTACTACATATTTATTAAATAAAGAAATAGTCATTAAACTATTATTAAAAATAGTAAATCCTCCAGTTCCCGCAGTTGACATCGAAATTAATAAACTATTAAATAAATCTAAACCACCGAACAATAAAAGTATTAATTCTAAAAAAGTTAATCCAAAATAAATAGCATAAAGAAAGAAAAGAGTCTTTTTTATACTAGGCACTAATTTAGCTACATTAGGACCTGGCATTTCAGCTTTTAAAAGATGCATAGATTTATCACTTCTTGATAAAGGTATTACAGCCATAACAAATGTTAATACACCCATTCCCCCAATGAAGTGCGTAAATGATCGCCAAAATAAAAATCCTTTGCTTAATATTTCAACATTATTAAAAATAGTTGCACCTGTTGTTGTGAAACCAGAAACTGATTCAAATATAGCATCATAAAAAGGAATATTAATAAATAAAAATGGTAAAGCCCCTAATATACTCATAAATATCCATGATAATGCAACAATAATAAATCCATCTTTAGCATATAATGACGTATTTTTAATTTTTAAAGAATTTAATAAAAGTCCAATCAATAAACTTACTACCAAAGGAGTAAGAAATGGAATTATATTTTCCTTATATATTAAACATACTAAGAGAGGAAATAATAATAGAATAGAAAAACCTATTAATACTTTTCCTACATATTTAAATATTAATTTATTCATATATTAATTTACTCCAATATATCATTTAATTCTTTTACAGAATCATTTTTATCTATTATAACAATAATATCTTTTTCTTTTATTTCATCTATTCCTTTTGGAAAAATTATATTTTTACCTCTAGCTATAGCTATTATAAGTATTCCTTCTTTTAATTTTAAATTTTTAATTTTATGATTTATTCCTTTAAAATCTTTTTCTACATTAAATTCAAGCATTTCTAATATATCATCGTCAAATTTATATATTGCTTCACATCTACTTTTTTCACTATGTTTCATGGCTCTAACATATTTTACAATTTGATTATTTACAATTCTATGAGGAACAATAATAGTATCAATATTTGCTTTATCAACAATTCCATCTAACTTTATGTGATTTACTTTAGTAATTATTTTAGGAACATTAAGAGTGGAGGCAAACATAGAATATACAATATTTTCTTCATCTATGCCAGTTAAAGTAATAAATGCATCACAATCTCGAATTCCTTCTTCATATAATATATTTTGATTAGAAACATCAGCGTTAATTATTAAAGCTTTTGGTAATTTTTCACTTAAAAATTTACATCTTTCTTCATTTACTTCAATTATTTTTACTGATATATTCATATTAATTAAAAGTTCAGCTAAATACATTGCTGTATTACTTCCACCACATATTATTACATTTTTTGTTTTTTTAGAAATTAGTTTTGCATAATCTAAAAATTTATTAATACTTTTAGATGAACCAGTTAAATAAATTTTATCAAATTTATGTAATTTAGTATTTCCTTTAGGTATGATAGTTATATTATTTCTTTTAATTGCACAAAAAATAATTCCATTTATTTTTTTAGATAAATTATGTACTGTTTGTCCAGCAAGAATACTATTTTGTTTAATTTTAAGAGAAACCATTAGGATTCTGCCTTTTAAAAATGTAGTTTCTTTTAAAGCAGAGGGAATACTTAATGATCTTGATATTTGAATTGCTGTTTCAAGTTCAGGATTTAATTTCATAGATAATCCCAGTTGATCTTTTAAAATATTTATAGAACTTGAATATTCTGGATTTCTAATACGAGCTATTGTATGTTTTACTCCTAAAGTTTTTCCAAGAATAGCACACATTATATTTTGTTCATCACTATTCATTACAGCAATTAACAAATCCGCCTCTTTTATCCTTGCCTCAATTAAAATATTAGCATCCAAACCATTTCCACATATATAGTTTACATCTTCACTATTTATTACATTTTCTTTTAAAGAAAAATTTTTGTCAATTAAAGTAACTTCATTATTATCTTTTACTAAACTTTTAGTTAAATACTCTCCTAATTTTCCAATACCTACTATAATTATTTTCATATAATCACCTATACAACTATTTATTTTAACATATATTTATACGATTTTAAATACAATTAATTTAAATTTAACATCATAAGTTAATTTTCATATGAAATTCCGTTTTTAATAAAAAAGCGGAAATAAGTCTGATTAGAGTATAATAAGTTAAATG
>CANQYB010000008.1 GCA_947627975.1 uncultured Bacilli bacterium
AAAACCGGAACATTATCTTTAAGTTTTTCAGATAAAACACCTTCATTTAACGCTACGGAAATAAGTCCTGGATGGAGCAAGACAAAAGAAGTAACAGTAGAAAATACTGGAAGTGTAGATGTGACATATGATTTAGTGTGGTTAAAACTTGATAATGAAATATTAAAAGATGAGTTAGTATACACAATAACATGTACAAGTGGATGTAAAGGCCTTACTGAAAGTAAAGTGCCAGAAGCAGGAGAAAACTTAGGAATAATAAAAGGGCAAACAATAAAAAGTAAAGAAATTCAAACATATAAAATAACTTTTCAATTAAAAGAAACAAGTAAAAACCAAGATTATAATCAAGGATTAACAATCGAGGGAACAATAGGAATAAAAGAAAGTGGAAGCTATGAAGAAAAAGACAGAAGTATAGTAAGAGAAGGATTAGAACTATTATATAATAAAAGAAGTTTAGAAAATGCAAGTGATACATTAATAGACAAATCAGGAAATAGATATAATGGAAAAGTAGAAGGTGCAACAAAAACAAGTGAAGGACTTTCATTTGACGGGACAAATGATTATGTAGTAATTGGTGAACTTAATTATGATTATGTAACAGTGGAAGCAGTATTTATCTCAAATAATATATCAGATATTGGGCACATAATCTCGAATGTTGAAAATGGTGGCTATTCTCTATCTAATAAAAATAATACTATTGATTTAGGAGTTCGTATAAATAATGAATATAAAAGTAAATCATCAACAATTAGTTCAAAAACTAAATATCATGTAGTTGGAACATACGACGGATTTGATTCAAAAATATATATAAATGGAAAAGAACAAACACCAAGTTTACATATTACAGATACATTAATAAAAATTGGAAAGCCAGGAAATAAAACTAAATTAGTTTTAGGATGTAATCCAAGTGGTTCAAATTGCACCGGCGGTTATTTTGATGGAATAATATCCAATGTAAAAGTATATAGTAGAGCATTAACAGAGGCTGAAGTATTAAAAAATTATAATGCTTTACAAAATTAAAAAAACTTATCCACAAAAACTTGACTGGGGGGGGTAGTATCATTATATAATAATATTAAGAAAGGAGAAAAAAATGAAAAAAATATTGTTTTTAATTACAGGATTTATAATTAGTTTAGCATTCATTCCAAATGTTTTTGCTCTTACATTAAAAGAAGTCTCTGATATAACTGGAAATGATACTAAAATTTCTGGCGAAAGTGAAGTTACAAAAATTGATGATAAGACTACGAAGATAACTTATAAAAATGCTGAATTTTATTATGCTTCAGAGGAAACAAATGATGCAGGTTTTAGACCAAAAGAAAATGCTTGGATAGGAATTAAAGTTGCTTATCCTGAAGGAGTAACTGATGATTCTTATGATATTTATGTTAATGGCGAATTATATGAAGATGGTGGTGTAAAAAAAGAATCATCTTATTCTGAATGGTTTGGTATTAATTTAAAAAGACTTAATGAAGCTATAGAAAATAATACTAAAATAACTTATAGAATTGCATTTGATTGGGATAAAAAAGATGACAAAGAAGACCAAGTTGTTATAATTGAAATTGATCCAATGTCAATTTCATTATATAAAACACAAGATAAATCTGAAGAAGTATGGACTCCTGCTATTGCATTAGAAAAAAAAGCTGAATTAGATAAAGCTAATAAACAAGAAGACCAAGCAAAAAAAGAAACAGAAAAAAATCAAAATCCTAATACAAGTGATATAAATTTATTAGCAACTGTTGGAACAATTCTTGTAAGTGCTTTATGTGTTTTATACATATTTAAAAAAAGATTTAATTAAAAAAATTTAAATAATAAATTGTTATTTAGAATAAAACCCTAATTTAATTTTAAATTGGGGTTTTATAATTAAAATTTTTTTTGGCAAAAAAGAAAAGACTAACTTTAGTAGTCTTAATTTTTTAATTACCATAAAAGTAAATTGTTATCTATAATAATATGGAGGATAATAATTATAACCATAATTATAACTATATCCTGGATAAGGATAATTATATATTGGTCTTGGTCTAGTTAAACCAACTGCTGCTCCACCTGTTACAGCTCCTACTAAAAAGGGAAAGAAAAATCCTCCTCTTAAGTTATTATTATATGGGTAATAACGCATACTAAAAACCCCTTTCATAATATTTTATGAAATTAAAATAAAAGAGTTAATTATTATATAATCTATATAAGTTAATTGATGGTTTATTTAAAAAACGATAGGGATAGTTGGAAGTTCCAATTCCACTTGATATAAATAAGTCAGTTTTATCTAGTTTATAATAACTTTCATTATATATTTTAGCACCATCATAATTATAAATTGCTCCTATAAAAGGAATTCTTATTTGTCCGCCATGAGAATGACCTGCTAAAATCAAGTCAAAATTATTTTTCTTTATATTTTTAATTTCATCAGGAGTATGTATTAGTAAAATTTTATATAAACTATTATCATTATTAGATATTTTTTCATAATCGGGATTTTTAGTATCAACTCCACTAATTACTATAGGAGTATTACTTTCGTAATATATTAATTCACTTGAATTATCTAAAAAAATAAAATTAGACGTTGATATAATAGTTTTAAAATTATTATTAGCATAATCATCTTCACCATTAATAGCAAATTTTTGAATATTTGCTTCCAATGAATTCATAAAAGTATTTAAGACTTCTATATCTTTATTATTATATTTTACTTCATCGGAAAATAAATCACCAGTAAATACAATAATATCTGGTTTATAGTTATTAACTTCTTTTATAATATATTTTAAATCGTTTTCAAAAACTGTCGTTTTATAGTGAATGTCAGATATGTGAATAATTTTCAAGCCATTAATATTTTTATTAATTTTTTCATTTTTAATTCCATATTCTTTAACAATTAATCCTTTGGGATAATAATATTTAGCTAAAACAAATATTAATATAAATATAAGAATTAAATTAGTTACTATGTATAACAAAAAATTTTTCTTTTTTTTCTTTTCTTTTTTCATTATTTTCTCCTAACATAAAACAATAATTAATAAGACAAATAGATTATGTATTGCATGAGTTAAAATTGAAGTATTAATATTATTTGTTTTAAAATAAGCATATGCAAAACAAAATCCTAAAGAACCATAGGGAAGAATATATAATAATTCATGTATAAAACTGCTTAAAGAAGTAGCTGTTAATAATGTTTCAAAAACATGTATTCCACCAAATAAAAGACCAGATATTATAGAATATAAAATTATATTTTTAAACCCTTTTTTTAAGGAAGCCCTAAAAATAAGCTCTTCAATAAATGGCCCATAAAAAATGACTGAAAATATAAAATAGGTTGGATTTGTTTTTAAAATTTTTCTATTAATCTCTTCATTGTTAGCTATTGAGCCTTTAAATATAAAATTATTAATTATTAAATTAAACACTATCATTAATGTTAATCCTATTATCCATAATTTTAAATGATACTTAATATCTTTTTTTATATTTAGTGATTTATTAATATCTTTTTTAAATATAAAAGTAAACAAAATCATTTCTAATAAACATGTTATAATTAAAACTAGATTATAAATAATTTTATCATTTAAATTAAAAAAAGAAATTTTTTTAAATATATTAACTACTATTGGTTGAAATACAAGATGTATTAAAAATAGACTAATAGTTAATAACATATAATTTCCCATATTTTTAATTTGTATTTTTAATTCCTTCATTTTATCAATCCTATCAAAATAAATATAGCATATAAAAAAAATTATGGCAATAAACAAGTATATTTGATATAATTTAATTGATAATAAGGAGGATTATTAATGAAATTTTTTAACTACTTTTTTTTATTAATTATTAGTTTTATAATTATTAGTATTTCTCCTAAGGCTCTTACTGATAACTGTTCAAATAAGGAAAATCTAGAACTACAAAAAGCTGCTAGTCAAGTAAAAATTGGTTATACATATAAAAATGTAACTGATACGTCTTTATTAAATAATAAATCAGTTGAATTTACAATTAATATTAATAATATGTCTGATAATATTTATATTGATGTTTTTGGGATTCCTACTGTTTTAAAATCTACATATTATAAAAGTAATGAAATAGCTGGTGTTATTAGCATTGGAAATTTGCCTTCTTATACTCAAAATACTTATACTTTGCAAATTAAATCGAATAATTATAATTGTAAAGATAAATTAATTGTTTCTAAACAAATAGTTACACCAAAATATAATGAATTTTCTGAAAGTTCAGAATGTAAAGAATATCCTAAATTTTCTCTTTGTCAAAAATTTTATAATACTTCTGTTACATATGAAGAATTTTTATCTAAACTTAATAATTATATAGATAGTTTAAATCAAGTGAAAAAAACTAGTTCTATAGAAAAAAAAGAAGAAGAAAAAAAGACAGTTGATTATTTAAAAGAAGTTTTTAATCAAAATAAAAAAGTTTTATTATATATTTTGTTATCAATAATAGTTGTAGTATTAATAATTGGAATTATTGTTGTTATTAGAAAGAAATTAATTATTAAATAATAGGATAGTGATAAAATGAAAATAATAAATAAATTAATTTTTTGTACTATTTTTACCTTTTTATTTTTTGGTGTTAAAAATAATATTTTTGCACAAGAATTATGTAATGATACCAAAGTAGCTGAAAATATTAAAGTAAAATATGAATTAAAAAATGAAACTATAAAAAATTATAATCCATGTCCAGATAAGGAATGTGATCCTCATACATGGGAAGTAAATCCTCCTAAGGGATATTATTATAATTTAATTATTAGTAATTTAAACAAGGGTATGTATGTTGAAATTAGTAATGATTATAAAGAAAATTATGAGACAATTGATGAAAGTTTATTTCCATCAAAAGAAACTTTTGATGATACAAAATTTGTTGACAATTTATTAGTATATGAATCTACAAGAATCTACTATATGGTAAATTATACAATAGATATTTATGATAAAAATAGTTCTTGTTTGTTAAAAACTTTAAAAATAAAAACTCCATTTTATAATGAGTATAAAAATAATAATAAAAATATTTGTAAAAAAATACCAAAATTTAAATATTGCCAAGATTGGCTAACTGAAAAAATAACAGAAAAATCTTTTTATAATAAAGCATTGAGTTATGCAAATAAAAATAATATTAATATAAATAAAGAAATTCCAGATATATATAAAGAAAATAAAGAAGTAAATAATGTTAAAAATAAAATAAATTTAAAATTAATTTCATTATTAATTTTAGGAGTGCTTGTTATTTTAACTATTATAACTGGCATAATAGTTAGGAGTAAAAGAAAATGAAAAAGAAATTTTGGAAATTATTATTTTTAATTATTTTTAGTTGTTTTTTTTCATTATTAAAGACAAATGCTATGGAAGTTTTCTATGATTCTATACCTAGCTTATGGCATTGGGCAAAATCAAATTATGGTACTAGCATATATGTTTCTTCTCCTGATTATGGAAATTATAATGGTCAAAACGTGGAGTTATATTGTGTATCTCCTCAAAAAAATAGTCCATCTTCTGTAAATGTAAAAAATATTTTAACATCGGATAAATGTAAAAAAAGTGATTCTTTTGAATGTTCCATGATTTATGTTTTAAGTAGCAATTATAATTGGCAAACAAAACTTTTAGCTTCACGTTTAGTTGCATCAAAATATAATAAACTTGATGGAGATGGAATATGGGGTAATGGAAATGATGGCATTTATGATTGTTCTAGGAAAAGGATTGAAGGAAAATCTAATAATTGTGAACCATATTGGCAAAATTACGGTAGTTATAAAGATGCTGTAACATTATATAAAAATGCTATAAACAAAAATAATTTAGATTTTTCTAAAAAAGAAAAACTTTATAAATTACATATGGCATCTTATAATAATGCTTTTCAGCAATACTATTTTATAACATCAGAAAATAAAACTTGTGAAAACACTGATTATCCATATAAAAAAATAAATGATAAAATTTCAATTAGAAATACAAAAAATACCTATACTAGCTCTGCTAATGAATGTTATACTGAGTTAAAAACTTGTAAAGATTGGACTACTTATTATATTAAAACTAAAAATAAAAGTATATCAGATTCTTTGAATAATCAAGGATATAAATTTAAATCTTCAGAAGAATTTACTTATAAAAATGAAACATACAAAATGAAAAATTCAACACTAAACATTAATTCATGTAAAAAAAATATTTTTGATGCACCTTTAATGTCTTGTGTTACAGAGAAATGTTTTAAAAAAGTTGAACAAAAATGTCCTGAAAATACATATAAAACATTTAATGGATCTATTTATAAAAGAAATACAAAAAAAACATACACTACATCTTCTAAAGAATGTTACACTGAGTTAAAAACTTGTGAAAATTGGTTAATTTATTATTACGAAAATCAAAATCAATCAGTAAAAGATCAGTATTCTTATTTAGATAATAGAGCAGGAAAATTTAAGGTTATTGATAGTAAAACAATTGATAAAGATAATGGCTTTACATATTTAATTAATGAAAGTAAAAGAAAAAATGTAGTAACTTCTGCTAATTGTAAAATAAATGGTAAAAATTATTGGGATTCTTCTAATAATAAACCAAATTTGTATTGTTTAAAGCATGTCTGTATGTTACCAACTTGTGCATCATTTGAAAATAAGTCATATACAGGATATTTATATAAGGGATCTAATAATACTCAATTGAGTAAATTTAGTCCAACAGATGATGATATCATAAAAACATGTTTTAAAAAACCAACTTGTGGAGAATATAAAAATTTGAAATTTTCTGGTTACGTATATAGTGGACCAGATAGTAAAACTGTTGATACTACTGATATATTTAATATAGACAAAGTGGCCCAAGGAAAAGGTAGTACTCCACTAACATCTTCATTTAAAAATTTTATGAATGAATATAAAGATAATAATATTACTATTAAAAATAATAAAATAATAAATGTTACTACAAATGTTGTTGGGGCTTATAACAATTATATTATTAAAAATACATGTTTTAAAAACAAGGCAACATGCAGTGATAAAATAAATGAATTTCAGTTAACAAATTATGTTAAAACAAATAATGGTTGGTTAAAAGAAAAAGAAAATCCCAAAAATACATCAATAGATATAAATGCTTCAAAAGATGAGGTTTTAAAAACATGTTATTCTAATCCAATAAGTACTTGTAAAGATTGGGCATTATTTTTTGCTAATAATAAATATAAAGAACAGTTAAACCCATATGACAACTCATTTAAGGAATATAAATTTGATGATTATGATGCATTTACATATAAAGAAACAAAATATAATCTAAAAAATGAAAATACAAAACTAAGTAGTACTAAATGTAGCAATAATGGCGGATGGGATAATGCTTATAATGGGCCTAAACTTGAATGCTTAAAAAATGTATGCTTTGATATTGATACCTCAAAAAAAAGTTGCCCAGAAGATAAATATAAAACTATAAAAGGTGTTGTCTATAAAAGAAATACAAAAAAAACATATACCGTAAATATTAATGAATGTTATGATAAAGAACTTTCTACATGTGAAGATTGGGCAAGTTTTTATTTTAACAATAAAAAAAGTATAAAGAATTATTTTCCAGAGTGGTATACTAATGACAATCATAATGATGGTAATTTAGAAAGTTATGGATATCATTATTCATCACCAAGCTCATACAAAGTATTTAAATATGATGGTGATGGTAAAATTTATGTGTATAATGAATTAAAGAAAAATGATAAATTAGAAAAAAGTAATTCTAGTGTAACAAGTATTTGTAACTTTGATCATATGCCAAATGAACCAAATGATTGGCAATATATTTATTGGAATAATTATGATTCAAGTCGTCCTCATAATTTTATTTATGATAAAGAAAATGAAGATTATATTAAAAAATTAAAAAAAGATTTACCTAAAATGTATTGTGTAAGAGCATATTGCTATGATCCAAAAGATGAAATAAAATCAGATTGTGATAATGTTGATCCAAATTTTAAAGGATCATTTACTGGAAAAGGAACATTTGACTATAATATTTATAGTTCAATTAAAGATGATAAAACAAAAGATAATTATATCAAAACTTGTAAATGTAATTGCAATTCTTCACCTGATGCCATAAATGCAGGATGCAGCTTAAAAAGTGGTGCTTGGAATAATGAAACTTATAACAATTTAAATGATAAGGCAAAAGAAAGCTATAATGTAGCTTGTTCTCCATGTGATTTTAGTAATTCAAAAAATGTTTCATGTAATAATAAAAATATTAATTGTAGTGATAGTAATAAATCATTAATACAAACTGATACTAGCTTATTAGATTCTAGTTATTACTATAAAAAAGATGGTGTTACATTAGAAGATGAAGCAAATTCTATAATTAAATTAGTCAATAATTTTGTTATCAATTTAGATAATAATGTTTCAAAAGAAAATAAAGATGCTTTGGAAAAACAAATTGATTTATTAAAAAATAATTTAGAAAAAAAAGATATAAATTTGGCTAATAAAAATTTAGATGATTTAATTAGTCTATATAATAAGATTCAAAATATTAATAAAGCTAATGACTCTCAAAATTCCTCATATAAAGTGGATTATGATTTAACTCAAATAAATGCTTGTTTAGATTCACTAAAAAACAATACTTCTTCTATTTCAAAGTATAATTTTAAAAATGATAATGAAGAAAATATTTATGGAATTAATACAAATTCAATTTGTAAAGAAGAGTTTGAAATAACTTATAATTCTATGGGCATATCTACTGGAATAAATACAACATTAGGAGTATCAAGTTATTTAGAAATGAAAAATAATTTAGCAAATGACAATAGAGTAAAAGTAAATGCTATAAGAACATGCTATGTTGATGACATTAAAAAAGTGGATAATAATTTAATAGATAATTATTTTAATCATAAAGAATTATATCCAAATGCGCCTAGCTTTGATTTTACTTATGATGAAAATATTCCTAATAGTGGATTATCATATAATGAATCAAAATATTATAAGCCAAAAATTGATTTAGAAAATAATACTGTTACTAGTATAGTTACTTATTCTTATTATCCTCACACATCTTATGCTATTGATGTTGTAAATTCTAATTTATATTTTGATGTTTTAAATGAATCTGAAGAAAAAATAGATAATTTTTCTAAATCTGGAATTATAAAACCTTATAATTCTAAAAATAATAATATAAATACAATAAAAAAATTAGGATCAAATTATTTAAATGGTAAGGTTTTCCCTATTAAGTTTTCAACTAAAATAAATGATACAAACGAAGAAAATTTTAATGATTCATTTGTAAAAGACAATAGTAAAAATTATAGTTTTAAAGTGAAAAATTATAATATTAATGAGTATGCATTAAATTATCAAGAAGATAATAATGATTGTATCAGTGAATATGCATGTAAATATATTACAAGTAAAAAAGATTGCAAAAAAACAACATCTATTTGTAAATATGTTTGTTCAAAAAATAACATTCCTGATTCTGAAAAAGAAACTAGTCCTTATTGCAGTGAAGTTTGTACATGTTTAGAAGATACAAGTACAAAAAAATCTAAATCAACGGATATTAATTTTATATATAATCAAATTAGTAATGATAATTTATTTGATGGATATAAAGTTTTAGGTTCAAATTGGTTAAATCAAAAAGGAACGGAAACAATTGAAAAAATTAAAGAAACATCTAAAACTGGAGATACATTTTCTAAAAAGAATTTAGTTTATGAAGTCAAGTTATCATATAGTGATATTAAAAGTATTCAAAAAAAAGTTAAAGATGAAGGATATATAGGGAATGTTAATTGTTTAGAAACAATTGGAAATTCTAATATATATAAATGTCAAAGTGAATTCTTAAAAGAACTTGATGCTCAAAATAATATTAAGTATGAATTATATGAAGACAAAAAAACTAACTCATATCTTGCATGGAAATAATAGAAGATAAATAGAATATTAATATAAATTAATTTTCTAAAATTTCTTCTTTTATTTTGATTTTCTTTGTGCTATACTAGAGAATAATTATGGGGTGAGTTTATGAAAAAATACGTATTTTTACTATCATTTTTTATAGGTTTTTTACTAATAGTTCCTAAAAATGTTTTAGCTGATTATTGTGTTGCTACGAATAATATGGAAGCTGATTATACTTATAAAGAAGATTTCAGTGTTTTAAAAAACAAAAAGAAATTAAGTAAAGATGATGTGTTTTTTCATTATTTTATAAATATTAGTGGACTCAATGATAAAAATTATGTTGTTATAACAAATAACTACAATAAAAAGACCAAAAAAATAACAGCTCAGGAATTTAAAAATGGAATAGCAGTTTATGAGTGGACAAAATTTAATAAAGAAGTTGAATTTACCATTAAAATTTATTCCTTAGATGAAAATTGTATGAATAAAAATATTAAGACTTTAACTATTATTACACCTAAATTAAATAAATATTATTTAGATGAAAAATGCCGAGAAATACCAGATTTTGAAATGTGTCAGCCATTTTATGAGACTGATATAAATTATAAAGATTTTTATGAAAATGTAAATATTTATCGAAAAAAAAAGGGAATGAAATTAGTATCTGAATTTGATACAACTAAAACGGGAATAATTTTAGATTTTTTAAAAAATAATATTTGTTCATCTACTATTGCTATTATGTTTTTAATTGGTATTATTGCTATAATTATTAATAAGAAAAAAATGTCTGAGTAATCAGATATTTTTATTATTTACATTGACAAGATTAATGTGTTATACTAATATTAGATTATTATAGGAGGATATAAATAATGAAGAAACTAAAATTGGTAGCTACTTTTTGTTTTTTAATGTTACTAAGTATATTTAATGTACATGCTATTGAATGCCAAGATAAAAGTATAGCAAGTGATGTAAATATTGAATATGAAACTAATTTTGAATCATTTGATAATTATGTACCGTGCCCAAATGGTGAATGTAGCCAATCTGATTGGACAGAAACACCACCTAGAGGTTATTATTATAGTATTAAAGTAACTAATTTAACAAATGATATGTATGTAGAAATAAGTAATGGTGAAAAAACTGAAACTTTTGATTCAACTAAAATTGTTGATGGAATATTAACTTATGAAACTACTGATATTAATTCAATATATAATTATACTGTAAAAGTTTATAAAGCAGAGGAAAATTGTATTTTAAAATCATCTAAAGAAAAATCACCAATGTTAAATAAATATGCAACATCTAATGTTGATTTATGTAAAAAGATATCTGATTATGAGAGTTGTAATCCATGGGTTAAAAAAGAACTTAATGATGAAAAATTTTATGAAGGTGCTCAAAAATATGCAACTTCTAAAAAAGTTAAAGTTGATAATTTAATACCAGATGTATACAAAAAAAATAATGATAAAAGCAATTTAAACACTGTAAAAAAAATATTAATTTCACTTATTATTGTATTATTAATTGGTATAATAATAATTAGTATAAAAGTTTGGGGGAAAAGTAAAAATGAAAAAAAGTAAAATAGCTAATTTAATATTATTTTTAATTATTGGTCTATTTATAGCAAATTTAAATGTAAATGCTGAAAAAAGGCAATATAATGTTACATTAAGTGGTTATCATAATAATCAAACTAATTCATGTGTTGGAACATGTTTTAGTGCATATCATAGTGCTAGAGAAGCGGGTGCTAATGGATTTTATTGGTTAGTAACTAATACTGGTTATCCAATTAATGTTAATAATTTAGAGCAAATTACTTTTAAAAATAGTACAAGAGACATGTACTGTGTATCTCCTAAAATGGCTGCTGATACTGCACGTGGTGGAGGAGTTTATGTAGATGATTCTAAATATTATTCATCACTAAAATGTGATGGAAAAAATAACTCTTATGAATGTGGTGCTATTCATATTTTAAAAGAAAATGCTGACTGGGAAACAAAATTAATTGCTATAAGATTACTTGCTGCTGAAAAAGGAAGACTTATTGGAATACCTAATGTTACTAGTGGTGATGGTGTATGGTCTGGAGATAAATCATATGTAAATAATGTTGCTGATGGAGTTTATTATTGTTCATCATTAAAAGCTAGATATGGAAATGATTATAATTGTGGTCCTTATTGGTCTAAAAGTAAAAGTAAGGGTACAAAAGGATGGCAATTATATCAAAAAGCAGTTAACTTATATTTAAGTGCTCGTAACGCTAAAAATAACAATTATAAAAATGCATCAAAAGAATATAGATTATTTGAAGCTACTCCAGTTGGTGGTAGTGGTTACCAATCTTATTTATTTATAACTTCTCAAAATGCTCCTAAAAAAGAGACTCCTAAAAAAGAAAAAAATTGTACAGAATTAAAAGATTCATGTTTAAATGGAAATAAAAATGATTGTAATACTTACAAGGACAAATGTTCAAATTGTGATAAGCTAGAAGATGAATGTGATAAAGGAAACAAAGATTCTTGTAAAATTTATGATAAAGTATGTCCAAAAAAGACATGTAAAGATTATAAAGATGAATGTGAAAAAGATCCAAGTTCAAAATCTTGTGATAAATATAGTTCAAAAGAATGTTGTGATGAAATAAAAAAATCATGTGAAGATGGAAATGATAAAGATTGTGAAACTTATGATAAAGTATGTGCAACTACTACTAATAAATGTAATTTAAGTGATGAAGAAATTAATAGTGGTGTAATTGTAAAAAATGCACAATCAGGAGAAAAATTTAATTTAGATGTTTGGAATAAAATTAAAGCTCGTGGAGATAAACATCAAATGGATTCATATAAAAAATATTGCAAATGTAATTGTACAAGTACATCTGAAGAGATTAATAGTGGAGCGTGCGATTTAACATCTGGTGGTGAATGGAATTCTGATGTTTACAATAAATTGAATGATAATATTAAGGAAAGTTATAATGTTTCATGTCCACCTTGTAACTTTAATAATGATAAAATTGCCTGCAGTGGTAATGGAACATGTGATGATAATAAAGCTGCAACCTTAAAAGCCAATTATGATGAATCACAGCTTGTAGCTTGTTCATCTGTATCATCTGATAAATCAAAAATTGATAAAATTTATTCTGATAATAACTTAAATGCAATTTGTTATGAAGAATATGAAATTAATTATAGAGAAGCATCAATAACTACTGGTATTAATACTACACTTGGTTTATCAAGATATTTAAAATTTGATGATAATGTAGATAAAGATCTTGATAATAGAGTAAGAGTAACGACTACTAAAAATTGTTATGTTCATGGAGAACTTGATAAAATTAATTCTTTAATTTCTAAAAATGAAGATGGCCTTTTTGCTAAAGCTCCTTCAATAAATTTTGAATATAATGAAGGAATTCAAAATGAAGGATTTATAGATGAAACAGCTAAAGGAAATATTTCTACTCCAGAAAGTAAAGGTAGCAATGTATATAAAGTTGTTGCAACTAAAGATTATGAATATATTCCTGCTACTGAATTTCATGTTGGTGTATTAGATGGTCAATTTTATGCTAAAGATAATGCAACTAATGATATTACTTTAAAATTTGATTCTCTTGTAAAAGAATATAAAGAAGATGAAAATATAAAAATGTTAGGTGCAAATGGTAGAGTATTCCCAATTAAATTTACTACTCAAGGGCAAATACTTGATCAAATTCCTGAAGATCAATGGGGATATCCATATACAATTAATATTAGTAATTACAATATGGATGATACTTCAATAAATAAAGATTATGATAAAGAAAAATGTAAGAATGATTATTCTTGTAAATATATAATAAGTAAAAAAGAATGTAAAAAAGGTCCATGTGCTTGTAAATATGTATGTTCAAAAGATAACATTCCTGATTCTGAAAAAGAAACAAGCCCTTATTGTAGTGAAGTATGTTGGGACGAATCTAATGAATCAAAATCTAGTGATAAAGAAGGCATTTCATTTACTTATAATACTATTTCAACTGATACTATACTTGATAAAAATATTGCCACAAGTATTGGTTCAAATTGGCTAAATACTAAGGGACAAGACACATTAGAAAAAATTAAAACGTCTTCTCAAAAAGGTAATATATTTGATGATGATAATGCAACTTATACAATAACTTTAACATCTGATGACATTAGTAAAATTAAAGATGAAATAAAATCATCAAGTTATGTTAATAAAGCTGGTATAAATTGTGATAATTTATTTTCAAATATTTATGAAGCTAAATCAAAAACTGATGTAAAAAATGATACAAATAATTCTAAGACAGACATTTATTATTGTACTAGTGATTTTATAAGAAAATATGCTACAACAGAGCAAAAAAATAAATTAAATTCATCATATACAGTATATTATGATGGCACTAATTACAGTGCATGGAAATAAAAAGGGGTGAAAATAAATGAAAGAAAGTTATTGGGGCTACTGGTTAATATTATTAGGTATTTTAGTAGTTGTCATACTTTTATTAGTACAAAGTTATACTACTACTAACACACAAGATTATTATTTAATTAAAGAAACTACTGAAGCAGCTATGAATGATGCAATTGATTATGGATATTATAAAAATTATGAAGAGCTTAGAATTAATAAAGAAGTATTTATGGAAAGTTTTATAAAAAGATTTGCTGAAGATGCTTCTTTATCTAAAGAATATACAATTTCTTTTTATGACATCTATGAAGCACCTCCTAAAGTTAGTGTAAAAGTAACAAGTGCTTCTAAAACTTTTAGTATTAGAGGAGATGCTAGTTCAATAGATTCAGTTAATAAATTATCTTCTATATTACAAATTAATATGACAGAAAATAAGTAAGGAGGAATAAAAATGGGCGTTGCTATTAAAAGATTTTTAAGCAACAAAAATACAGTAACGATTATTGGTGTAATTCTTGGTATAGTGGTTTTATATGTAGGTTATAATTGGCGAGTTAATAATGCTCTTGAACTGATATCTGTACCTGTTGCCAATAAAGAGATTGCTTCACGTACAAAAATTACAGAAGATATGATAACTTATATAAAATTACCACGAAATTCTGTAAATTCAATTGATAATCTAGAAACATCTGCAAGTAATATAGTTGGTAAATATGTTTCTTTTGGAACAAGCATTGCTCAAAATAGTATGTTTTATACATCTTATTTATTAGATAAAAGTGAAATGCCAGATTCTGCTTTTGCCGATATACCAGATGGTTATACTATTTTTAGTTTAAATGTTGATTTACATTCAACATATGGTAATTCTATTTACCCTGATAACTATATTGATTTGTATTTAAAGGCAACAGATGATACAGGAAAGGTTATATTTGGGAAATTAATTTCTAGTATAAAAGTACTAGCTGTTAAAGATAGTAGTGGTAATCATGTATTTGAAACTACTGTTGAATCTAGAACACCATCTGAATTATTATTTGCTGTTACTGATGATATGTTTTTACTTTTAAAGAAAGCAGAATATATTGGGTGTGAAATAACACCTATTCCAAGAAATGCATCTTATAGTGCTAATCCAGGAGAAACAAGTGTTGCTAATGATTATTTAAGAGATTTTATTTTATCTAAGGCAGCTACAATTCCAGATTCTGAAATTACTATAACGAATAATGATGATAACGAAATAGAAGATTAAAAGAATAATAAAAGGGATGATATAATGAACGAAGCGATATTTTCACAAATTGATTTTGGCCCTTTAAAAGAATATTTAGAACAAGATGATATAACTGATATTTCTTATGATAATGGGGGACAATTGTGGCTTAAAACTCTATCTAAGGGTATTTTTAGAGTTGAAAATCCTGCTATTAATAATTCATTAATAGAAAAAATTGCCTTTCAATGTTCCAATGTCATGGGAAAAACGTTTAATATGGCTGAACCATTTTTAGATGCTGAAAGTACTGAGCTTCGTTTAAATTTTATTCACGAATCTATTGCTACTAATGGAATTGCGATGGTTATACGTAAAACACCAGCAAAAATAAGATTAAATCGTGAAAAACTTTTAAATGAAGAATATGTAACTAAAGAAATTTTGGATTTTTTGATAAATTGTGTTCACGCTCGATGTAATATTATTGTAAGTGGAGAAACTGGTTCTGGTAAAACAGAACTAGTTAAATATTTAGCAGCAAATACAAAAGATAATGAGAAAATTATTACTATTGAAGATACTTTGGAACTTCATTTAGATAGAATTTTTCCTCATCGAGATATTGTAGCTATGAAAACAAACAATATTGCATCATATTCTGATGTTTTAGTTACATGTATGAGACAAAATCCAATATGGATTTTATTATCAGAAGTTCGTTCTGCCGAGGCTGTTTTGGCTGTTAGAAATTCTATTTCTTCTGGGCATCATATTTTATCAACTATTCACGCTGATAAGGCTTCTTCAATACCAATGCGTATGTACTCTCTTCTTGAAAGTAGTCAAGATGTTGATCAATTTTTATCATCTATTCATAGATATGTTCAAATAGGTATATATGTAAAAGGTTATTTTTCTAAAAAATTAAATAGATATCAAAGAGAAATTATTGAGGTTTGTGAATTTTATGTTGATGATGATAATAAACCAATGACAAATATAATATATAAAAAAACGTTAGATGGAAAAATTACTTTAAATAATCCAACAAAACATTTACTTGATTATTTTAGTATTGCTAATGTTTTAATTGATAAAGATACATTCCATTTAAATGATGAAAAAAATAATTTAAATAACAAAGAAAATCAAAATAATAATTTAAATAATAATTCTCATGATTTATTAAATTCTTTAAGATTAAATAATAATATTGAAACATTATAAAAAGGAAGGTGAATATTTGTGGAATTAGTTATACTGTTAATAATTACAGCATTTATTATTACCTATAGAACTAATACTGGTGAAAAAACTTCTAAGTTTTTTATTGAAAAAGTTACCCAAGCTTATAACAAATATGCACCTGGTAAATTTAAAGAAGTAAGAGAAAAAGCAAAGGAATTGGGCCAAGAATATACACCAAGACAATATTTAACTCAAGTTGTTATATTAGGTGTAGTATTTGGTGGAATAGCGTTTTTATATTTTTGGAATTTAATTATTGCAATTATTTATGCAGTAATTGCGATTTCCTTTGTTCCATATCTAGCTTTACTTCGTTGTAAAAGAATTTATAGTGAATATATATTTGAACAAATTCAAGTTTATACTACAAATACTATCATGGAATTTAATACTACTCAATCATTTGTTAAAGCACTTGAAGGTGTTCGTGATTCTGGAATTATTGAAGAACCAGTACTTAGTGACTTAAAAAAAATGATTGAACTTTCCTATGAAAATGGAACAATTGAAGAATCAATAGAATACTTTAATCAGAAATATCCATTTTATATGGTTAAAAATATGCACCAATTGTTTTTGCAAATAACTAATGAAGGGGCAAAAGATTCTGGAGAATCACTTGAAAATATGTCTATGGATATTGATATGTTAGTTGAAGGAGTTTATAGAGATAGAATGGATAGAAAAAATTTTCACAGACGTTTTTTATCTTTTGGATTTGCTCTTTATTTTTTAGTAGTTGCAATGACACTTCTTCTTGGAAAAGATTCCTATAGAGAACTTATAAATCTTTGGTATGTAAGCTTGCTTCTTCACGCAATTATTATAATAAATAGTTTTTTCTTACTAAAAGGAGAAAAATATTATAACGAAGATGTGGGGGCTGAATAGAATGTATGTGGAAATAATTTTTTTGGGAGTAGCAATATTTTTTATAATGAATTATACTGGAAGAGTTAGTACTAATAAATTTATTGAAGATAACGATGATATTTTTCAAAAACTAAAAGAAGATGATTACGACTTTTATGTTTATGCCAAATATGGTCCTGAAAAAGATCCAAATATTTTATTTAAAAAAAGAATGAAAAACGCTATAATTACTTTATTTATTGTTTTATTGTTTTTTATTTCTAGTTTAGATTATATTAAATTTTTAATTGCTATTGGTATTGCTTTTGCAGTTTTTAAAATGGATTATATGCAACTTAAATCTTATTATAAGGGAAGGTTGCATGAAATTGATCTTTTGCTACCATATTATTTAAAAAATTTAGAAATATTAATACAGCATTATACTGTTCCAGTTGCCATTGGTAAATCAATTGAAACAGCTCCTCCTATTTTTAAAGAGGGACTACAAAAAATGATTGATGAAATAAATGCTGGTAACCAAACAATTGATCCTTATATGGAGTTTGCTAGAAATTATCCTGTTAAGGATTCAATGAGAATGATGCGATTATTATATCGTTTGTCACTAGGTAAACAAGAGCGTAAACAAGAACAATTGCTTGCTTTTTCTAGAACAATTTCAAATCTTCAACAGAAAGCTAGAGATACTAAGTATAAAGAAAGACTTGAAAAAATGGAAAAGAAAACTATGCAAATGCTTATTATAACTGGTATTGGTGTAATGATTTTATTAGTTATTTCCCTATTAATGATGTTTAGTAAATAAAGATTAAAATAGTAAAATATTTTAATTTTTTTTAATTAAAGTTTTTGTTATACTATTATTAGATAATAATTGAGGTGGATTATGAAAAAAAATAAAAAAATATTATATTTTATTTTATCTTTTATAATACCAATTATAATTTTTATGTATCTTTGTTATTTAAGTAATATATATCCTTTTGGAAACATTTTAATTAATAAATATGATTCAATTGGACAATATTCTTCCTTTTTAGTAGAATTTATAAATAAATTAAAATTTGGAGGAAATTTTTTTTATACACTTCATGCTGGATGTGGTGCTAATTTTTTAGGCATTTTTAACTTGTATGTCGCTAGTCCTTTAAATTTATTATTTATTTTTTTTAAACAAAATCAAATTTATACATTTTATATACTGCTAATTTATATTAAACTTGGTTTATGTAGCTTTTCATTATTTACTTATCTTTATAATGTAAATAAAAATCATTTAAGAGTTAATTTATTATTTACAATAATTTACGCTTTGATGTCTTATTCTATTGGCTATTCATATCATATTATGTGGCTAGATGCCCTATATTTAGCACCGTTGATTTTGTTAGGAATTGATAAGTTAATTAATGATGATAAAATTATATTGTATACAATATTTTTGACTGTTTCAATAATAATAAATTTTTATATGGGCTATATGCTTTGTATATTTTCTTTAATATATTTTATTTATAAAATAATATTAAAAAAAGGAAACAAGAAAAAAATTATTTTTAAATTTATTTTATCTTCATTCCTTTGTGGATTTCTTAGTGCATTTATCATAATTCCCTCAGGATTTGCTTTAATAAATGGTAGAAGTATTGGTGAAAATAATTTTATTTCTTTAAATTTAAATAATTTAAAAGCATTATTTTATAATTTAACTCCAGCTAGTTTTATCCAATCAGATAACTATAATGATGGAAGTTGTGTTATATATTGTACTTTATTTGTCATATCACTTGTAATTATGTATTTTTTTAATAAAAAAATTACTTTAAAACAAAAATTAATTACATTAATTATGATAATTTTTTTTATAATATCATTTTCTTTTAATTTACTTGATTTTTCTTGGAATATGTTTACTAAACCTATTTGGTGGAATAGCAGGTATTCATATTTATTTAGTTTGTTTTTAATTATTATTGCGCATGATTCATTCTTAAAAATTAATGATATAAAAATGAATCATAAATTAAAATTATTATTTTTTACTATTTTTTTTATTTTAGTAATGATTAGTATGTCTTTAAAATTAATAGGCTCATCACCAACAAATATAAAATTAATAATAACTTTATTATCAGTTGCATTGCTATTTACATATTTTACTTTAATACCATCACTTAAAAATAATTTGTTTAAATTTATGATTTTATTATTATTAATTTTTTCAGAAATAATTTATAATGGTTATTATTTATTAAGTTTTGATAAAGATAGTATTATTTATTATGATAAAACTATCAAATCATTAAATAGTAAAATAAAATATATTAAGACATTAAATCAAAAAGATAGATCATTTTATCGAATTTATGATTATAATGATACTCAAGAGGATAATGGAATGCTTATTGGTTTTAATTCTCCTTTAATTTTTTCATCAATTTATAATAAGAAATTAAATGTATTTTATTCAAAGTATATGGAAGTTAATAATTTATATGATGAGACAATTAATCATACACAAATAAGTTATCCTAGTATAGAGCTTTTATCTTTAATAAATATTAAATATGTTATAGATTATAATGGTAAATTTTTAAAAAAAATTGATAGAGGAATAAATGAAATTACATCTGCTTTACCATTAGGATTTTTAATCGATGATAAACCTACTATTCAACTTGATGATTATCAAAAGTTTTTAAATACTGAAAAAATATATTCATATTTAAGTTCAACTAATTTGTCTTTATATAAACAGATTGATGAAGATATTACTTTTAAAAATATTTCTTTAAGTAAAGAAAAATCATTAAAATTAAAAAACAGTAAAAAAAGTGGGAAAGTAAATTTAAAATTTACAGTTTCTAATAATGGTTTATTGACTCCAAGAGTTTCTCAATATTTTTATAAATATGCTAGTGTATTAATTAACGGTAAAAAAGTAGATAAAAAAGATTTTATAGAAGTTTTTAAAGGGGATAAAGTAGTTATTACTTATCAATTTTTAAAAGATGAAAATATAGATAATATATATCTATATGATTTACAGTTAGAAATATTTGATTATCAAAAATTTATTACTGTTATTCATAATTTAAAAGTTAATAATTTAAAAATTGATAAAAATGATAAAGATATACTTGGGGGATACATAAATGTGAATAAAAATGGGAAAAAATTATTTTTATCAATTCCTTATGATAAAGGACTAATTATAAAAATTGATAATGAAGAAGTAAAATATAATGAAGAATTTGATACTTTTATATCTGTTCCTGTAAAAATGGGAAAACATAAAATTTCTATAAATTATTATCCTCAGGGATTAAAATTGGGAATAATTATATCATTATCGACATTATTAATGATAATAATTGTAAGAATTTACATATTTTGTAAACAAAAATATTTATAAATAGCAAATTTATTGATAAAAAAAATAATTCTAGGTATAATAAGTATGTATATAATAAGGAGGAATGTATTAAATGAAAGAAGCGACTGGTGAATTAAATATGACTGTAATTACTGTAGTTGCAATAGCTGCTATAGCTGCAATATTCTATGCATGGGTTTGGCCATCAATTCAAGTTAGTATCGCTAAAAATACTTGTGAGGCAGCATGTACTGAGGAAAAGAAATCTGGATGTGATAGTATAAATAGAGCTGAAATAAAAAAATCAAATTTTGATGCGACTACATATTGTAAATAGAATAAACTTAAGGAGGCCATAATATATGAAAGAAGCAACTGGCGAATTAAATATGACAGTAATTGTTGTTGTTGCCATAGCTGTTATGGCTTCTTTTTTCTTTGGTGTTTTTTGGCCTAGTATTAAAAATAGTTTTGATAGTGATACTGCATGTAATAAAGCTAATTGTAAGTATGGTGAAAATGGTAATAATGTTAAAGATGGTTATTACATCCATTGTTCATATTCATCATCTGGTAAAACTTATAATTTAGATGGCAAGTGTCCTTATAAAGGATAGTGATGTAAATGAGAGAATCTTATGGAGCTACATGGCTTACTCAAATTGTAATTGTGTTTATTTTGCTTTTTGCAGCAATTATTTGTTATGCCGTAAATTATGGAAAAGCTTTTAAAATTAAAAATCAAATTGTTGAAGATCTTGAATACTATGAATCCCCTAAAGAAGCTAAAGAGGCAATTAAAAGTTATCTTGTAGATGTTGGCTATCGAAAAACTTCTACTTTAAAATTAAATGAAGAAGATAATGGTCAATGCCAAGGATATGGATTAGATGCAGAAGCATCAACTGATACTCATGGAGAAGCTTATTATTTTATTTGTAAATATAATAGTAGCGTTAATACTTCTGATATAAATAAAGTTTATTATAAAGTTTATGTTTTTTGGGGCTTCGATTTGCCAGTAATTGGCGGACTTTTAAATTTTAAAATTGTTGGTACAACAAAAAGTTTACCTTCTGTTGGTGAAGATTGGCGATAAGAAAGGTGGATATAAATGAGAGAATCGATTGGTGGAGCATGGATTTATGGTTTAGTTCTAGGTTTTGTTTTGCTATTTACTTCTTTTATTTCCTTAGCTATTAGTTATAATAAAGTATTTAAAGTTAAAAATGAAGTTGTATCAATAATTGAAAAATACAATGGAGTTAACGATAAAAATAAAGATATTATTGCCAATTATTTAAAAACATCAGGTTATTCTATAAAGGGAGCAAGTTGTGATTCAATTGAAGATGAAGCGTCAAAAGGAATTGCAGAAAATAAAAATTACCTTGACTATATGAAAGTAATTGCCAATGTAGGTGATGATGATAGTAGAACTATGTGTATAAAAAAAGTACAAAGAGAAAAAAATGTTTATGTTTATGATATAGTTTTATTTTATAATTTTAATATACCAGCTATTGGAGATATTTTTAAGTTTAAAATAACTGGTCAAACAGAGGATATTTATTATCCAAATGATACTAATCCGTATCTTAATAAATTAGAACCATAGGAGGTTTTATGAATGTAATAATTTCTAACAAATATCAAAGTGAATTGGGAACTTTAGATATAGATGTTAGCAAAAATTTAAATGGTGAATATGAAGTAGAGGAAATAGTAAATATATTTAAAAATTACTTTTTTAATAAAATGATTATTGATATTACTTCTTTAAAAAATTATAAAGATATTAATAATATCAAAAAATTATCTTTAGGACTTGATGCGTCTAAAATTATTTTATTTTTAGATGATTCTTTAGAATGTTCAAGCAGTGTTTACTTATCAAATTTAGTTTCTATGGGACTATATAATTTTTCAAGAGATTTGGAAAATATTAAATATTTAATTAATAATCCAAATTCTTATGAAGATGTTGCTCATTTGCAAATTCTTAATAATAATGAATATCTAAATGATACAAAGACATCTACAAATGAAGAAAATATAATAAAAACTAAAATTATTGGATTTAAAAATATTACTGATAATGCTGGGGCAACAACCTTAATTTATATTTTAAAAAAATATTTAGAAAAAAAATACTCTGTTGTAGCAATAGAGATGGATAAGCAGGATTTTAGTTTATTTAAAGATAAAGATATGTTTTCAACTGATAGCAAAAATTTTGCTAATACTTTAATTAATGCAAAGGGAAAAGATATATTATTAATAGATATAAATAATTCAAATGAAGAAAATGATTGTGATGAGGTTATTTATTTAATTGAACCTACAATGATAAAGTTAAATAAACTAATAAGAAGAAATAAAAATATTTTTAAAGAACTTAAAGATAAAAAAATAGTTTTAAATAAGTCGTTAATAAATGAAAGTGAAGTTAAAGAATTTGAATATGAATCTAAATCAAAAATTTTCTTTAATCTTCCTCCTTTAAATGAAAAAAAGTATGATAATGATATTGTTTTTGATTTTTTAAGAAAATTAGGATTTTTAAATTTTCAAAATAATGTAAAGGAAAGAAAATTTAAATGGTTTAAATAATTGACAAATGTAAATATTTAGGTTACAATATGCTTAGTTTAAAGAAGGAGAGGTTTTATATGGCAAAAACAAGTTTTTGTGCTAGTACTGGAAATATATGGCAATTTATTGGTTATTTTATTTTTTGGTTTAAAATTATTATTCCACTTATTATAATTATTTTAGGTGTAATTGATTTAGGTAAGGCAGTAGTAGCTCAAAAAGATGACGAAATAAAAAAAGCAACAACTAGTATAGTTAAAAGAATAATTATAGGTATTGTAATATTCTTTATTCCTACATTAATTTATATGTTCTTTGGTCTTGTTGGAATTGGAAATAATGCTCAAGATAGAAATGATCAAGGATTTAAAGAATGCTATGAATGTTTGCTTCAACCTTTTGGTGCTGGTAAAAAAGGCAGTTGTAAAGGTCAAAATATTGTATCAATTGAAGAATCTTAATAAAAGTTAATCTAATGATTAACTTTTTCTTTTGGTTTTAAATTCGTTATGTTATACTTTTTATGGGTGATAGTGTGGGAAATATATTTACTTTATTAAAAGATAATATTAAGACATTTTGGGATAAAATTGAAAATAAAACTAAGAAAAGGTTTTTTATTAGTATTATTATAGTAATAATTTTTATGATTTTTATTTTAATAATTATGAAAATTAATGGTAATAATATTACGTATTTAGAACTTGAAAATCGTGTTAAAATTGCTAGTAAAAATTACTTTGAAATACATAAAAATAAATTACCTGATGAGGGTAAAAGTATTACTTTAAAAATATCTACATTAGAAAAAAAAGATGTTAAAAATGATAAAAAAGCCTATATTAAAAATATAAAAAAACTAGTAAAAGATAATACATGTAATGGTTATGTTGAAGTAACTAATTTTAATGATAATTATAAATATCAGCCATTTATTGAATGTAATAATTTTAAAACAGAAATATTTATTGAAAAATTTCTTGATAAAAATAAAATAAAAAATGAAAATTCTTTTAATTCTGGACTTTATAAAATTAATAATGAATTAGTATTTAGAGGAGATAATAATATTAATAACTATGTTAAATTTTCCAATCAGACATGGCGAATATTAAAATTTGATGAAGAAAGAAATTTTTATTTGATATTAGATTCAATTGATGATGATACTTCTTATACTTGGGATGATAGATATAATATTGAAGAAAAAACAAACCAAGGAATAAATGATTATACAAAAAGTAGATTATATATTTCTCTTATTAATTTATATAATGAAAATAAAATTATAAAAAAAGAGAATAAAAAATATTTAGCTAAATTTAATGTTTGTTTAGATAAAGTTTCCCCAACATTTAGCTATAAGCAATCTTGTATAAATTTTTTAAATAATCAATATATTACTTTACCAACAGCAATGGATTTTATGAATGCAACTTTAGATAATACATGTACATTAATTACTCAAGAGCAATGTAGTAATTATAATTTTTTATCTATGCTAGAAACTAATTGGTGGTTAATTACTGCTAATAGTGAAAATACATTTGAAGTATATAAAGTCGGGGGAATGGGATATGCCGAGAAAACTTCCGCTTCTGATATTTCATTTTTAAGATATGTTATAAAAATTAAAAATGACGTTTTATATGAAAGTGGAAATGGTAGCAAAAAAAATCCTTATACCCTAAGATATTAAGGAGAAAATATGAAAAAAATCATGCTTATTTCCTCGGCAGGAGGACATTTAAAAGAGCTTATGGCCTTAGAGAAAGGATTTAAAAATTATAATTATTGTTATGTTACTGAAAAAACTAAAAACAATGAAGATTTAAAAAATAAGTACAAAGAAAAAATTCATTTTTTAATTTATGGAACTAAAGATCATATATTTACTTATTCTTTTAAATTATTAGCAAATTGTTTTATAAGTTTATTTTTATATTTAAAAATTAGACCAAAAATAATAGTAACAACTGGTGCTCATACAGCCGGCCCAATGTGCTTAATTGGTAAAATATTTAGAAGTAAAATAATTTATATAGAAACACTTGCAAATATTAATACTAAAACTATAACTGGTAAACTTTTATATCCTTTTGCTGATCTTTTTATAGTTCAATGGGAAAGCATGAAAAAATTATATCCTAAAGCCGTTGTTTGTAGTTTAGAGGAGGATAAATGATTTTAGTTACATTAGGAACTCAAGATAAAAGTTTTAAGAGATTATTAGATATTGTTAATAATGCTATAGAAAATAATATTATAAAAGATGAAGTAATAGTTCAATGTGGACATACAGCTTATAAATCAAAAAATATGAAAATTTTTGATTTTTGTTCACAAAAAAAATTAGAATCTTTAATAAAAAAATGTGATTTATTAATAACACATGCAGGAGTTGGATCAATAATTAGTGGTCTTACCTTTAATAAAAAAATAATTGCCGTTCCAAGGCTTTCTAAATATAAAGAACATACTAATGACCATCAATTACAAATTCTTAATAAGTTTAGTGAGTATAAATATATTTTAGCGTTAAATGAAAAAGATAATTTTGCTGATGTTTATAAAAAGGTTAAAAATTTTAAACCTAAAAAATACAAAGATAACTCTTTAAAAATTATAAATGTTATAAATGATTATATAAAGGATGTTTTATGATAAATTTATCTAAAATAAATAAATTAATGAAAGTAAATAATATAAATAGCTATAATATTCTTTCTAAAAAAGCAGCTATTCCTTATACTACTTTATTAAATATTATTAATAATAAAGATGTAAGAATTTCAAGTCTTTTAAGTCTTAGTAATTTTTTTAATGTTTCCATTGATGATTTAATAATAAGTAAAATTTATTATTTAAATATTATTACAGAAAAATATATTAGGACTTATAAACTTAAATATAAAAATGAATTTTTTAAATTATTAGTTTTAGAAAAATATTTACTAAGTTAATTAATTATAAATATTTTATTTTTTTAATATAATTTGCATAAAAGAAAGGAAAAATCATGTTAGAGATAAAAAAAATAAAAAAAAGTTATAATACAGGTGGTTTTAAACAAGATGCTTTAAAAGATGTTAGTATTAAATTTCAAAAAAATGAATTTGTAGCTATTCTTGGTCCTTCTGGATCGGGAAAAACAACACTATTAAATATTATTGGTGGACTTGACAGATATGATTCTGGAGATTTAATTATTAATAATAAATCTACTAAAAAATTTAAAAATAATGAGTGGGATGCATATCGAAATAATTGTATTGGTTTTATATTTCAAAATTATAATTTAATAAGTCATATAAGTATTTTGGCAAATGTTGAATTAGGAATGACTTTAAGTGGAATTAGTGCTAAAAAAAGACACAAGAAAGCTTTAGAAGTTTTAAAATTAGTTGGACTTGAAAATCATATTCATAAAAAACCAAATCAACTATCTGGAGGACAGATGCAACGTGTTGCTATTGCTAGAGCCCTTGCCAATAATCCAGATATTATTTTAGCTGATGAACCAACTGGAGCATTGGATTCTAAGACAAGTGTTCAAATAATAAAACTTATAAAAAAAGTTGCTCAAGATAAATTAGTAATAATGGTAACTCATAATCCTTCTCTTGCTAATGAATATGCTAGTAGAATAATTGAAATGAAAGATGGAAAAGTAATAAAAGATTCCAAAGTAGAAGAAAAAAATTTGAATGAAAAAAATTATACAATCAAAAAAACTTCTATGAATTTTTTAACAGCTTTAAAACTTTCTTTAAATAACATTAGTACTAAAAAGGGAAGAACAATTCTTACAGCTTTTGCCTCATCAATCGGTATTATCGGTATTGCTTTAATTTTAGCCTTATCAAATGGATTTCAAAAAGAAGTTGATGAATTTGAAAAAGATTCTCTTTCTCAAATGCCTATTATTATATCCGAACAGGCTGTTTCTATGGATCAAGAAACTCTAAAAAAAATGCAGTTAAATGAAAATAAATTAAAAAAATATTCAACTAAAAAGTTAGTTTATGCACAGGACGATTTTACAAATAGTATGATTCATAAAAATGTTATAACTAGTGATTTTATTGATTATATAGATAAAATTGATTCCTCATATGTTTCTGGTACTTCATTACAAAAAAGTGTTAGATTTAATATAATTAATTACAATGAAAAAAAAGGGTATACATTAGTTGATTTGTCTAATCAAATGGCTCCATGGTCATTGTTACCTAATAATTCAAAAAATTCTGATATAATAAAAGAAAATTATGATGTTCTTGCTGGAAAAATTGATAAAAATGAAATTGGCTTAGTATTGCAAGTTGATAATAAAAATAGGGTTTCTAAAACTATATTAGAACAACTGGGAATAAATGATGAAAAAATTTCTTTTAACGATATTATGAATAAAGAAGTAAAAATTGCTATAAATGATGATTATTATAATTATTATAAAGGAAGATTTATGCCAACTAATAATTATGAAAAATTATATAATAGTGAAAACAGTATATCTTTAAAAATTAAAGCAATTATTAGAGGTAAAAAAGATAAAGAAGCTATTACTAGTGGATCTAATATTTTATATCCTAGCTCCTTAACAGATTTAGTTATAGCTAAAAATAAAGATTCAAAAATAGTAAAAGCTCAAGAAAAGTTAGATTATAATATTTTGACAAATCAAAAATTTGATAATGAAAATAATACTAAAAAAGCTACTTTAGCTTATTTAGGTGCTGATTCTTTACCATCTATAATATATATTTTCCCTAAAAATTTTGAAACAAAAGATAAAGTAATAAATTATTTAGATAAGTATAATAATAATTTGAATCAAGATAAAAAAATTATATATACTGATATGGCAAGTATGCTATCTTCACTTTCAGGAAATATAATGAGTGCTATAACAATAGTTTTGATAGCTTTTTCATCTATATCTTTAATAGTTTCATCAATAATGATTGGAATAATTACGTATATTTCTGTTTTAGAAAGAACAAAAGAAATAGGAATATTAAGAGCTTTAGGTGCTAGAAAAAAAGATATAACTCGTGTTTTTAATGCTGAAACTTTTATTATTGGTCTTATTTCTGGCTTATTAGGTATTTTAATTGCAATATTTTTAACTATTCCAACTAATTTCATAATTGAAAAATTATCTGGGCTTGCTAATGTTGCTAAATTAAATCCAATTCATGCAATAATTTTAATAATTATTAGTATGATATTAACTTTAATTGGGGGATTTATACCTGCTAAAGTTGCATCAAAGAAAAATCCTGTTGAAGCGTTGAGGACTGAGTAATTTAGTAAAGAAAAAGTAAATAATTTTATTAATTTCGTGAAATTGAATATAATAAAGGTTATAATAAAGATGGTGGAATAGTATGAATAAAAATGCTTTTACATTAATTGAAATGATTTGTGTAATATCATTAATTGGAATTATTGGGCTTACTATGGCTTTAGGTCTTAATGGAATGAAAAAAAATCAAAATGAAAAAAAACAATCAGATGCATATTCGAAAGTAAAAAGTGCCATGAATGTTTTTGTTTCTACAGGTGGAAATTTTACGAGTACTAATTATATTACTAGATTACAAACATTACTTAATGAAGAATTAATTAAGGAAAATGAAAAAAAATTGTGTGAAAGTAACACAACATGTAGAAATTTTGTAACAAATTATAAATATTCATTAATACGTTCAAATAATAATAATGGAGCTTCATTTAAAATTGACAAAAAAAATTATACGGGCATTGCTAATGGAGAAAAGGGGTTAATTAACGGTAATGAAGTTTTTGAATTAGATATAAAATCACTAAATACGGTTAATATAGAAGTTAATGCTAATAACAAAAAGGCAATTATTACATTAAACGATAATAATAAATCTTATTCTTCATCTGGAACACTTAATAGAAATGTAGCACTTTCTTTAGATGAAATTAGTAAAAGTATAACTATCTCTATAATGGATAGTAAAAATGTTAATAATAAAACTACATATAAAATAACATTGAAACATAATTTAACTTTTCTTCCTAATTTTAGTGCAAGTTATAAAATTAATAACACATATAAATCATATTCTCTATCTTTGTCAGAATCAAATATTTTAAATGTTCCTTATAATACGCAAGAAGTATTATTTATGTTTAATCAGTTCGTTAATTATACATATAAATATGACAATTTAGTATATAAAGGCCGAGGTGATAGTTCTAATCAATATAAAGATATGTATGTTTGTGATAATAAATGTTTAAGTAATTCTAATGAAAAAACAATTTCTGTCCTGCAAAATAATCAGCTAAAAATTAAATATAGTTTTAAAATTATAAAAAATAAATCATAAAACAAGGAAGTGTGTAAATGAAAAATAAAATTTTAGAAGTATTAGAAGATATAAAAGAACCAATTGAAATAATGGATATTAATGATAAATTAGGTTTAACATCTCCCGAAGAACTTTCTAAATTAATTAAAGATATCGAAAATCTTGTTGATGAATTTTATATACAAAGAACAAAAAAAAATAAATATCGTTTAATGAAATATTGTTCTGAATATAAAGCAGGAGATTTAAGCGTTAACTCAAAAGGTGATGGATTTTTACTTTTGGATGGTAAAGATTTATTTATAAAATCTAAAAATTTAAATGGAGCAGTTCATGGTGATAGAGTCTTATGTGAAACTTTTTTATATAACAATAAAGAAGAAGGAAAAGTTATAAAAATAGCTGAAAGAAAAAACAATAATTTAGTTGGTATTGTATATTTAGAAAATAAAGATAAATATATTGAACCAATTGATAAAAGGATTAAATTAAAGATTAGATTAAGTGAAAATACCGCTAAAGATTGTGTTGAAGGGAATATTGTTAGTACAAAATTAGTAAAAGAAATAAATAAAAGTTTATGCCTTGCTGATGTTAATTATATTGTAACTCATATTACAGATCCAAAATCAGATATATTAACAATTGCGGCCTTAAATGGTAGAACTATTAAATTTTCAGATGCGGTAATGGATTATATAAGAAATATTCCTAATGAAGTTAAGGAAGAAGACAAAAAAGGAAGAGTTGATCTTACAAACTTAAATATTTTTACAATTGATGGCGATGATACGAAGGATATTGATGATGCAATAAGTATAAAAAAATTAAAAAATAATAATTTTGAATTAGGTGTGCACATAGCAGATGTTTCATATTATGTAAAAGAAGATACTTTGCTTGATAAAGAAGCATTAAATAGAGGAACATCAACTTATATTGCTGATACAGTTATCCCAATGTTACCTAGAAAATTATCAAATGGTATATGCTCTTTAAATGAAGGAGTTATAAGATGTACAATATCTTGTATTATGGAAATAAATGATAAAGGTAAAGTAATAAATTCAAGTATTTTTCCATCTTTGATAAAATCCAAGAAAAAAATGACTTATAAAAAAGTTAATGATATTTTGGTAAGAAATATTATTGATAAAGAGTATGAACCCTTTGTTAATGATTTAAAAGAACTAGAAAAACTTTCTAAAATTTTAAGAAAAATGAAACACGATCGTGGCGAAATTGATTTTGAAATTGATGAATTAAAAGTAATACAAGACGAAAATGGGAATGCTATCGACATAAAAAAAAGAAGTAGAGAAGTTGGGGAAATGTTAATTGAAGATATGATGATCGCTGCAAATGAAACAGTTGCTACAACAATTTACAATTATGGATTTTTACCATCAATTTATCGTGTTCATAAAGAGCCTGATCCAAATAAAATCGAACAATTTTTAAATTTAGTAAAACAATTAGGTGTAAATTTAGATTCCAAACTAAATTCATTTAAACCAAAACAAATTCAAAAGATTATAGAAAAATTAAAAAGTGAAAAATATTTTAAAATATTATCACAACTTTTACTTCGAAGTATGCAAAAAGCTGAGTATAAAGAATATAATATTGGGCATTATGGACTAGCATCTAATTGTTATACACATTTTACATCGCCGATTAGACGTTATCCAGATTTAGAAATTCATAGACTTTTAAGAACTTATATTTTTGAAAATAAAATTGATAATAATATTATAGAAAAATATAAAGACTTATTACCACATATTGCTAAGCTATCTTCTGATAACGAAGTAGAAAGTGTATCAGCAGAGCGAGAAGGAGAAAGTATGAAAGTTGCAGAATATATGCAAAATCATATAAATGAAGAATATAATGGTATAATTTGTTCTGTTGTTAACTATGGTATTTATGTACAACTAGATAATTTAGTTGAAGGGTTAGTAAGAATAAATACATTAAAAGGCGATTTTTATAATTATGTTCCAGAGCTTTTATCACTTATTGGTGAAAAAACCAAAAAAGCTTATCGCTTAGGAGATGAGGTTAGAGTAAAAGTTATAGCAGCTTCTAAGGAAACAAGAACTGTTGATTTTGAAATTATTGAAAGAGAAAAGACTAAAACATTAAAAAAGAGTGATAAATATGGAAATTAAAAATAAAAAAGCATATTTTGATTATTTTATTGAAAAAGAAATTGAATGTGGAATAGTTCTTAAAGGAACAGAAATTAAATCTATTAGAAAAGGATCAGCTAATTTAAAAGATACTTATGCAAGAATTAAAAATAATGAAATATTTATCATAAATATGTATATTGCTAAATATTCTGAAGGAAATAGGTTTAATCATGATGAAAGAAGAGAAAGAAAATTATTATTACATAAAAAAGAAATTATTAAATTAAAACAAGAAATTAATCAAAAAGGATATACATTAGTTCCTCTTAAGTTATATTTTAAAAAAAATTATGCAAAAATCTTATTAGGTTTAGCCAAAGGTAAAAAATTATATGATAAAAGAGAAACTATAAAAAAAAGAGATTTAGAAAGGCAAAATAGATTGTAAACAAAATAAAAATATGCTATAATCTTTTTGCTTGGGGTCGTAATGGCTTCGACAGAATATATTTTAATATATGTTGCAAGTGGTAGTTATGCCTTAAATAACAACAGTTAAAATAACTGACAAATTAACAATTGATCAATTAGCATACGCCTAATAATTGGTGGCTAATGCCTCTTTAATATTTTTGCTCATAGAATATTTATAGAGGCTCATATTTATGAGCTATATTAAATTTATTGATTAGGTAAATTTAATGAAATAATTTCTAATCTAGTTAATAAATAAGTTGTTAGATCTGATTTTGTTAATAAATATATAAAACTAACTAAACTTGTAGATACTATATTAAAAATTTTTTGGACGCGAGTTCAATTCTCGCCGACTCCACCAGTGACGAATCTGTTCGAACTTTTTCGGACTTAATATAAAAAGATAACCCCTTAGGTCATTTTTGATACATTTGTCAAAATACCTAGGGGGTTAATTATTGTGTCTTACCTTCCTTAAATAAATTAAATAATAAGCTAATCCTATTTGAAAAATCATAAATAGTGTAGACAAGCCAAACATATACCTTAAACCTTTATTATACATAATACCACATAAAAATATACCAACAGCCTCTCCTAAATATTTAACTACATATCTAAAATTAGTAAATGTTAATTGATATTTATTTTCAACATTATTTATATAATATCCATCACAAATATTTTCATATGCTGTTGAAATTAATATAGACCAAGTTATTGCAATTAATGTAAAAATTAAACTATTAGATAAAAATGCTATTGAGTAAGCAATAAATCTAATTCCAAATTTTATAGTGATAGTAATATAATCATTTTTTGGTGTTAAGTACTTTAATGCTATAATGCCAATTACATCTGCTAAAAGTCCTACTATTAGCAAATAATTTGTTGCTTGGTTATCTGAAAATTCAAAATAGTTTGTTAATGTTATCATTTTTAGACCTAATGCTGTTTGCATTGAAATAGCACCTACAAAAGAATATATTGCATATATAGTTTGCAGTTTACTACTTAATATATATTTAAATATGCTACTTACTTTAGTAGATTTACTATCAATATTTTCATTTATCTTTATATTAAACATTACTATAATTGAAATAACTAAAAATATTACAGAAATTAATAAACAAATATTATAATTTATTAAAATACCTATTTTTTTACCTATAAGTAATCCTCCAACTAAAATACCAATATCTCTGAAAAAATATTCTGTTAATTTCCTTTTACTATAAATTGTATTATTTTTAATAATTGTAGTTATTAAAGGATATATACTTGTTGTAACTAAATAACCTGTTAAAATATCTATTATTATTGAAATATTTATTAAATTAGAATTTCCTAAATTATTTAAAGAAAACAAAACAATCATATTTAAGAATTTAATAATTAACGCATATTTTATAAAGTTTTTTAACTTATTTAGCTTAATATACTTGCCTGCAAGCATTATACCAAATACACTTATTAATGTTCCAATACTAATTATATTTCCTATATTTGTAGGAGAAAAATTGTTATCTTGTAACCATAACTGTCTGAAATTTTCCCATAACCCAATTGAAATGCTAAAAAAAGCTAACATTATCAAAATTTGATTTTCAATTTTAATTTTTTTCATCTATATTACTCCATTTTAAAATGCAAGTATAAATCTCTTCCCAATTTTTGCAACTTATTATATTTTCATAATCTATTGTTTTTTCTGAAATTCTTATAGTTTTAATTCCTAAATGTGAAATTTCAATACAATTACTTAATTGATCATCAATAAATATATCAATTTTTTCTTCTTTGCATATAGGGGCTTTTTTTCTAGCATTGACAATAAGTTTATCAAACTTTATTCCATTTTTATTTAACCAATTTTTACTTAGTTTATATGGATCATCGTGAAATTCTGAATCTCTAGCTGTAATTATATAAATTTCATGACCATTTTCTTTTAATTTTTCAATACATTTTATAGCATTTTCTCTTGGCATTGCTTTATTAATAATTTTTTCCTGTATATTTTTTAAAAAATATTTTAATTCCTCATATGAAAATTCAAATTTTTCTCTATAGAAATTAGCATTATTGTTTATCTCTGCAAATATACTTTTAGATTTATCAATATTTTTTCCTAAACTTTTTGCATAATTGTAGGCTGCAATATTCAATTCGTTTTGTACTTTTGTTAATGTATTATCAATATCAATTCCTATTCTCATTATTATCACCTGCAAAATATTACTTGTCTAACAACATTATACTATAAATTTTGCTTTTTTTGAGAAATATAATAAAAATTGTGTTAAAAATATTATTAGAAAGTGATATTTTTATATATCAAATTCGTTATTAGGTGAAAAGTTATAGATTACACCAGATAGATACCAAACTAGGGTTAATGTAGTTCGAGTTTTAAAATACTAAATTTTAGGATAAAATATTTATAAGTTAAAATTGATATATTTGGCAATTTAGAAAACATACTTGTATATTGTTAAAAATAATTATGAATAGGGGTGATTTTTAAATGAAAATATTAATAAAAAAGAAGATAGTAATCAAAGATAATCAATTAAATTAACAAATAATAAAAATCAAAGGTTTCTAATGAATTTGGCGGCACAGATTTTTATTGGATTATGAAGATTATGAAACTTATAAAAAAGCAAAAAAATTAATAAATATATTTTAAAATAATAGATAAAGATAATTTAGAGATAAAAATGTAATAATCTAAATAATCAAAAACTATAAATAATCAAAAAAAAATGTTATAATAATAAATAAGATAAGGGAGGTTTATAAAAATGACAAGTGAAATTGCAAAAAGATATGAAAATTATAAAAATATTGGTAATTTTATTTTAGATTATGATGAAATATTATTATTTTATCCTGATTACTCTAAAATAAAAACTAAATTAGAGCAATTAAATTTTATTTCTAAAGAAGATGCAGAGGAATATTTTGAAAACAATTATAAAAATTCAGCATTATATAAAAAGTTAACTTCTATAGCTATGGCTGAAGATGAAATATATAATTTCATGAAACATAATATGGAACTTAATTATTCACAGTTAAGTTTATTATTTAAAAAATCAATTGATAGTGTTATCCAACTTTGTGAATTAATTGATTATATGGGACATTACCCAACAACATGGCCTGTACCAAAAGAGGAAGAAAAAAAACCAGAAATGGAAGATTTACTTGAAAAATATGATATTATAATCAGGTACTATTTAAACGATGAACTTGATAAGATGCAAATCACATCAGATGATGTTGTAAGAGTAATTGAAACATTGAAATTACGAATAGGATACGTTGATTCCATAACTGAAATAACTTATAATAATGATTGGCTATTCACAAGAAAAGCAACGGATCAAAAAATTAAAGAGTTAGTTGATAAGATTATAGAAAATCTTTCTTATTTTCCATTATCTTGTTATCAAGAAGAAGGTAAATCAAAAAGAGAAGAAGGAAAAAAGTACTTAAGACTTCAGTATGGTAATAATATTATTTAAATATTAAAATGTATTGTCATATATTTTTTTATAAAATATATGTTTGGATTATCTGCATTTTTTATGTTAATAAAATTAACATTAGCATACTTATTAATTTATCAAAGATGTAATTAAAAATTTTAAATTTCAAAGGCAAGTAATTCTTAATTTTGATGAAAATGTGTAAGAATAGAAAAATTATAAATTTGGAGTGATTTTTATGAAAAATTTAGAATCTAATTATTTTATTGACAGATTGGAAAAAGGTATAAATACGAAAATTATGCTTATGGCTCATAATGCATATTGGTTTCAATTAAAAAAATTTGAAAAAATATATAGTAATTTTGAAGTTAAAGTATTTGGAAGTAGTACAGCTTATCTTAGAATGAGAAAGAATGATATTCCAAATGATTGTGATTTTATTATATTAGATAGTTCTAATTTTTATAGTGAGGATGACTTTTTAGAAATAAAAAAAATAGCTTTAAAAATGTCTTGTGAAAGTAATAAAAGAGTTAGTATAGGATATGTTTATTTTATTCCGTTATATAAACGAACTGAACCTAAAATGAGTAATGAAATCAAAATTGTTAGCTTTAAAAATAATAATTTTGATGAAACTATTATTCCTCTTTCTAGTTATGATTTATTATCTTTAGCTGATATTATTGTAAATATGCATAATGAATTAGAAAATCATATGATTTTAAAAAAAATGTAAATTAATAATTTATTATATTTATAAAACTCAAAACACTCAAAACTATTAAGTTTTTGAGTTTTATATTTGTTTAAAATATGATGTTTTTATAATTTAAAATTAAATTAAAAAGTTAAATATCAGCATAATAAAATTTTGCTTATAAAAATAAATGTGTTATAATAATTTGAAAAAACAATTGATTGAAAAGAAAGGAATAAAATGATATGGAAAATTTAGATAATAAAAATCAATTAATTGCAGTAAAAAAAGTTTTAGAAGAACTAAAAAAAGCAGAAAAAATTGTAAAAAGTTGGAATACTAGTTGGTATGAACAATTATTAAATGCCCATTGTTTGCCACTGCATTATGAATTTGGAGAAGCAAATGTATGGGAATTGGAAAGAAAATATGCTCCAAGATATAAATTAGCAAACGCATTTTATTCTGAAGATAGTATAGGAATACCTCTTACTAAAGAAACATTAGTTTATAAATCTTTATATGGAGAAAAATCTGAAAGTTTGGAAGTGGAATTTGGAAGAATTGATTGGATGGATATGAGAACACATAAATCAACGAGGCATTTTTCTTTTTATAATAATGGTATTATTGAATTTTCTAAAACTGTTAATACTGGAAAAAGATTAACATTAAAAAATCCCCAAAAAATCTATTATAATACTTCTTTTAATGTGTTATCAGATGATTTTGATATTACTATTAATCTTGAACAATTAACTGATGCTTTTATGAAAAAACATAAATATGATGATTTTCAACTTAAATTAAATAATAATATATTAATAGAAAAATTTAATGATATTGAAATAATGCGAGATTTAAGTACTGGATTAAGATTAATAAGAATTATAAAAAAATATGATAAAAATAGTATACAAAATAATACTTCAGTAGTATTTGAAGCAATATTAAATCCAAATGATAGTTTGGAACATGGGAAAATTGTAATGGAAACTCACAAAGGAAATGGTAAAATAAACGGTACCTATAGATTTGATGCCAGTAGAAAAAATGGTATTCAAGCAAACTTTTATTCTCGAAAAGGCAAAAAAGTGGATTTAACTAAAAATCAATCATTATTAAAAAATGCAAATGAACTATTATTACCAAATATTAGTGAACAAAAATTTAGCAATAATATAGTCCAAAATTTTGCTAATTCTACACAGGTGGCAATACTTAAAAATTTGAATGAAAAAACTATAAAATTTGACAGTTCTGATTTTAATATGGAAGCAATAAAAAAAGCAGAAAAACAAGTAATAGAAATAGTCAAAAATATCAAAGGAGAATTACCTTTACCTGGTTTAATAGAAAGAATCGATAAATGTTTAAAATTAATAAATAAAAAACAAAATCAGCAAATTGATGATAAAAATAATTGTAATGTATTAAAATTACATATGAATTAATATTTCCATATTTATTTTAGTATAATTTATTAAAATATTTTAAAGTAAATTATATATTTTTAAACTTAATAGAAATATTATTAAACTTAAAGGAGATGTTAATATTAATAAAGATTATTTAGAAAATAATTTGATGATTAATTGTGTCAATAAAAATACATATAATTTATTATTTAGTGATTATCATAATCTTCCTCAAATAGATCAAGGTAGTTATGAAAATGAAATGGCATATTATACAATTGATTATTTTACAAAATTAAAAGAAAAAAATAAAGGTAAAAAAAATTTTTTTAATAATAAATTAATTAATTTAAATAAAATTTCATTTAATAAAAAAACTAAACAATATATATATAGAAATAAGAATTTATTAATTACTTTTAATAAACTTTCTGATTGTTTTAATGATATGGAAGTAATTAAAGAGTTAACATCAGAAAAAAGATATCATAAATGTCATATAAAATCTGTAAATATTTCTTCAAATTTTAAAAAATCAAAAATTGTAACGGGTTATGCTACTATAGGGAATGAAAAATTTTTACATTCTGTTGTAGAATATGAAAGCTATGGACAAAATTTTATACTAGATTGGACAATAAATTTAAAAATAACTAAGGAACAATATATTAAATTAACTGATTTTGAAGAAATTACCTCTTTAAATAGCGAAGAAATTTTAGATGAATTAAAAATATTTAATAGTAATATTAACTTAAAAGTTTTTTTATTATTTAGAGATGAATTAATAAAAGATATGCAAAAAAATTCTCATATTTTTAATATTAATCAAGAAAAAAAATTAATCAAAAAAAAAAATTAATAAATAAAGTCTTGTTTATTAGAAACAAGACTTTAATTTTTTATATAAACTGATATTTTATTATTTTTATCTATGGTTAGAAGTGAGATATTTTCTATATTTTTTTTACTTTCTTTTAAGTATTGAGTTAGCCACTTCTTATTTTTATTAGCTTTTTTTAGTTCTAATTCATTTAATACTCCGTCAACTATTACTAAATAATTTAATGTTTGTTTTGTAATTTTTTTTTGAATATCTTTTTTTAAATCATTACTTGTTATTGGTTGTGATTTTTCTTTTAATAAAATTGAAATATCACCAGATGGTTCTAAAATGGCACAATCTAATTCATTAATATCAAAACATCCTTTTAATCGACAATTTTCTAAGACATTAGCAACACTTAATTTAGAGATAGCTAAATTTTTATAATTAAAATTATTATTTTCATACAAAACTAATGGATTCCCATTCATTATTTTTTCAATTGTGTGATTATAATAAGATAAGTAAGAGATTAAATAACTTATAGCAGCAAAAACTGTTAAAGCTATGATACCATCATAAATTGGTTTATCAATACTTATAATGCTGTCGGCTGCAATAGAACCAATGGTTATGCCTGATACATAATCATACAGAGTTAAATTTTTTATTTGTTTTTGCCCAAGAAGTTTAACTATTAAAAAAAGTAATATAAACATTATAATAGATCTAAATATAATTTCCATTTATAAAATCACCTAAAATTAATTTAGCCAATTATAATAAATTTATACAATAATTGATTTTATCCCATAATTTGTCCACCATTATTATGAATTACTTGTCCAGTAACATAACTTGAATCATCGGATGCTAAAAAGACAAATGTTGGAGCAAGTTCATAAGGCATTGCACCCCTAGCCATTGCTGCATCTGAACCTAAAGAAGGAATTTTTTCACTTTGCCAACATGCTGGTTGTAAGGGAGTCCAAAAAAATCCTGGAGCTATAGCATTTACTCTAATGTTTTTAAGAGCTAAATTTCTAGCTAAAGATCTTGTAAAACCAACAATTGCACCTTTTGTTGTTACATAATCAATTAGTTGAGGATCTCCATAAAAGGTTGTAATAGAAGATAAATTTATAATAGTATCACCAGAATTTAAATAGGGTAATACAGCCTTTGTTAAATAAAACATGCCATAAATATTTACTTTCATTGTCCAATCAAATTGTTCATCAGTTATTTCTTCTAATGAATCAGCTTGATATTGTACACCAGCATTATTAACTAAAATATTAATTTTTCCATATCTATTTAAAGTTTCATCTACAATTTTTTGACAAAAATCTTTTTTTGTAATATCTCCTTTTATTAAAGTACATTCTCCACCTAACTTTTCAATATAATTTTTTGTTTCATTAGCATCAATATCTTCATTATAGTATGGTATAACAACTTTAGCACCTTCTTTAACAAATGCAATAGCAGCCGCTTTTCCTAATCCACTATCTCCTCCTGTAATAATAGCAACTTTATCTTTTAATTTTCCACTTCCTTTATATTTTGGATTATCAAATATTGGTTTTGGAAACATTAAATATTCTAAACCAGGTTGATTTTTTTGCTCTTGTGGTGGGGCTAAAATTTTATATTTTGTTATTTTTAATCCATATTCCTGATAATATTTATAAAAATCATTTCCAAATTTATAATCATATTTCATTAATTACCTCCTTTAAAGTATATGCTTAATAAAATATTCATATAATTGGTTTTAATTATAAAATAAAATGAATTTTTTATTTACCTTGAATTACTATAAATTAAAAGATATAATTATAAAAAAGGAAGATATATATGGATGAAAAAAAATTTAAAATGATAGATGAAGAGTTTGAATGTCAAGTTTGCCATAAGTGGGTTAATAAACTAAATTATTCGGCCCGAGATCATTGTCCATATTGTTTAGCGTCAATTCATATAGATATAAATCCAGGAGATAGAAAATGTGATTGCCATGGAATATTATTGCCAATAGATATAGAAAAGGCGTCTAAAGGAATTTTAAAAATAATATATCAATGTAATAAATGTAAAATGATTAAAAAAAATAAGGTAGCAATAGATGATAATTATGATGAAATTTTAAAAATAATGTCTAATAAAAAATAATTTTGTAAAATTTAAAAAATTTAGGATTTAATTTAATTGATAACCATAAACTTAAATGATAAAATAAATTAAAGAGGTGAGAATAATGAGTGATGATTTAAGTAAAGTATTTTCTAAAATATTTATGTGGCTTGGTATTGGATTGTTAATAACTTTTGGAACTGGCTATTTTTTATCTATTAATGAACCATTAATGTCAAGTGTTTTATCTTTAGGAATTTTACCAATAATAATTATTGAAATTGTAATTTCTTTATTGATGGGATTTAGAATAAAAAAAATGCATCCAATAACTGTTAAAATTTGTTATTTAATATTTTGTATTACAACAGGAATTACTTTTTCGTCTATTTTTGTAATATTTAAAATGACATCGATAATTTCAGTTTTTGCAATATCTGCTATTATATTCGGTTTACTTGCTTTCTTTGGAATTGTAACAAAAAAGGATTTAACAAAATTATCAACTATTTTATTTATTGGATTAATAGGATTAATAGTTGGAGAACTTTTAAATTTTTTAATATTTAAAAGTGGAACTACTGAAATAATGTTAAGTGCATTGGGAGTTTTAATATTTATTTTATACATTGCATATGATACAAATAATTTAAAAAGATTACTGCCATTTTTAGGTGAGGAAAAAATATCTGTTTATGGAGCATTTCAATTATATTTAGATTTTATTAACTTATTTATAAGATTACTTGAAATATTTGGTAAAAGAAATGATAATTAAAAAATAATCATATTTAAATATATGATTATTTCAGACTGTTGACAAAGTCGAAAAAATTTTGAATTTTGAAAACAGTCTTTTTATTTTGAAAAAAATATAATATAA
>CANQYB010000009.1 GCA_947627975.1 uncultured Bacilli bacterium
AAAGAAACAAAAGAAAACCAAGATTATAATCAAGGATTAACAATCGAGGGAACAATAGGAATAAAAGAAAGTGGAAGCTATGAAGAAAAAGATAAAAGTATAGTAAGAGAAGGATTAGAACTATTATATAATAAAAGAAGTTTAGAAAATGCCGATGATACATTAATAGACAAATCAGGAAAAAGACATAATGGAAAAGTAGTGGGAGCAACAAAAACAAGTGAAGGTCTTTCATTTGATGGGGGAAATAACGGTGTAATAATAGGTAAGCTTAATTATGATTATGTAACTTTGGAAACAGAATTTGAATTTGATGCACCTAGAATTGTTGGATTTGTAATAAGTAACGTTCAAGCTGGTTATGCTGGATATGGAATTTCTGTAAATACTGACTTTGCAGGTGGTGGAATATTTGGAGAGGGATATGCTGAATTTCAACAAATAGTAAAAGGATATGATTTTATAAAAGGCAAATATCATGTAGTAGAAACATGTGATGGAATAAATATAAAAATATATGTAAATGGAAAACTTAAAGATCAAAAAACACTTTCTGGGCCTATAGCTTCATCAGCTAATTATTTAGCGTTAGGTTGTTTATCAGTAGATGGGGAAAATTGTACAACTCTAGCTTTTATTGGAACAATATCCAATGTAAAAGTATATAGTAGAGCATTATCAGAAGCTGAAGTACTAAAAAATTATAATGCTTTACAAAATTAAAAAATTTATCAACAAAAGCTTGACTGGGGGGGGTAGTATTATTATATAATATTCATAAGAAGGGAGAAAAAAAATTGAAAAAAATATTATTTTTAATTGTTACAGTTATTGCATTAACAATAACACCTAATGTTTATGCGGCACAAACTGTGGATTGTTCAAATGAAACTGCTGAAGCTAAAGTAGGATCTAGTTGCTATAAAACATTAAAAGAAGCAATAGAAAGTGTAACTGGTCAAAATAATACTGTAAGATTATTAAAGGATGTTTCTAATTATACATTAACAATTTCTAAAGATCAAAACATTATTCTTGACTTAGGTACTCATAAATTGACTGCACCTACAAATAGCTGGGCAATTTATAATGAAGGAAATTTAAATATTTTTAATGGAACTATAGTAGGATCTTCAAATTCAGCTGCAATTCGTAATAATGGAATTAAATTAACAGTTAAATCTGTGACAGTAGAATCACCATATATTGCCATTATTAATAATGATGTGGTAGCTGAAAATAATGTTGAACAACAAAATCGAAAACCAGAATTAATTATAGAAGATTGTACTATTAAAGGACCATTTAGTAGTTGTGGGTTACAATTAAGTGGTAAGGCAACTGTTAAAAATACTACATTTAATGCTAAAAAAGGAAATACCATAATTAAAGCTTTAGATGGAAAAACTGATTCAGAAATTATTCTTGATAATTTATCTACTAATTATAGAGGAATTATTAGTGCTGGTAAAGATAGTACAAATGATGAACATAATATTAAGATTGAAATTAAAAATATTACTGATACTGCAAAAGAAAAAATGTTTTTATCTTCTGCAGGAGATGCAATAGTTGTTCCAGATAATTCTTATGTTAATGTTGCTTTACAATATGCACTTAGTGGGTCAACTATTATTATTCCTGAAGAATTTTATATGGATAATATTAAGGTAAAAGATGGTGTAAATATCCAACTTTCCGAAGAAAGTTTTAGCAATCAAATAATTGAAAAAAATGCTAATGGAACATACAATATTATTAAAAAAGCTGATTATTCAGAAATTAATAAATTAAAAAATGAAATAGATAACTTAAATAAAGATGATTTCACTAAAGAAACATGGGAAGCATTACAAAAGGTACTATCGACTATTGATTATAATAAAAGTATTAAGGAACAAGATGAAGTTAATAATATAGCTAAAGCACTTGAAAAAGCTATTAATAATTTAGTAAAAATAAATAAAAATAATATTAAAAATCCTAATACAAGTGATATAAATTTAATAATAACAATTAGTACAATTCTAATAAGTATAATTGGTGTATATTTTATTGTAAAAAAAAGATTTAATTAAAAGATTTAATTAAATAAAATTTAATAAAAACCTCTGTTTTTAGAAAAAAAGAGGTTTTTATATGCTTAAATTTTTTATTAAAAACTTATGAACAATTTCTTGACTGGGGGGGGTAGTATTATATAATACATTTAAGAAGGTAAGAAAATGAAGAAAAAATATATAATATTAATAATTACAATGTGTCTAATAAGTATTTTAATAATTGGTTCATCTTATGCCTACTTTAGTGCAACAATAAATGGAAATACAAATGCAGAAAATGTAGTAACTAAAACCGGAACATTATCTTTAAGTTTTTCCGATAAAACACCTTCATTTAACGTTACGGAAATAAGTCCTGGATGGAGCAAGACAAAAGAAGTAACAGTAGAAAATACTGGAAGTGTAGATGTGACATATGATTTAGTGTGGTTAAAACTTGATAATGAAATATTAAAAGATGAGTTAGTATACACAATAACATGTACAAGTGGATGTAAAGGCCTTACTGAAAGTAAAGTACCAGAAGCAGGAGAAAACTTAGGAATAATAAAAGGGCAAACAATAAAAAGTAAAGAAACTCAAACATATAAAATAACTTTTCAATTAAAAGAAACAAAAGAAAATCAAGATTATAATCAAGGATTAACAATCGAGGGAACAATAGGAATAAAAGAAAGTGGAAGCTATGAAGAAAAAGATAAAAGTATAGTAAGAGAAGGATTAGAACTATTATATAATAAAAGAAGTTTAGAAAATGCAAGTGATACATTAATAGACAAATCAGGAAATAGATATAATGGAAAAGTGGAAGGTGCAACAAAAACAAGTGAAGGACTATCATTTGACGGGACAAATGATGCTGTAATAATTGATGAACTTAATTATGATTATGTAACAGTTGAGGCAGAATTTATTTCAAAAAATAATACAGATATTAGATACATAATCGCGAATATTGAAAGTGGTGGGTATTGTTTATTTTGGGGTAACGGACAAATTAGCTTCCAACCTTATGTTGGAGGATATAAAGGTAAGTACGTAACAATTACTTCTAAAACTAAATATCATGTAGTTGGAACATATGATGGATTTGATACAAAAATATATATTAATGGAAAAGAACAAACATCAAGTTTACATGTAACTGATACATTAACAAAAATTGGAAAACCAGGAAATAAAACTAAATTAGTTTTAGGATGTAATCCAAGTGGTTCAAATTGCACCGCTGGTTATTTTGATGGAATAATATCTAATGTAAAAGTATATAGTAGAGCATTATCTGAGGCTGAAGTATTAAAAAATTATAATGCTTTACAAAATTAAAAAATTTATCAACAAAAGCTTGACTGGGGGGGGTAGTATTATATAATACATTTAAGAAGGTAAGAAAATGAAGAAAAAATATATAATATTAATAATTACAATGTGTCTAATAAGTATTTTAATAATTGGTTCATCTTATGCCTACTTTAGTGCAACAATAAGTGGAAATACAAATGCAGAAAATGTAGTAACTAAAACAGGAACATTATCTTTAAGTTTTTCCGATAAAACACCTTCATTTAACGCTACGGAAATAAGTCCTGGATGGAGTAAGACAAAAGAAGTAACAGTAGAAAATACTGGAAGTGTAGATGTGACATATGATTTAGTGTGGTTAAAACTTGATAATGAAATATTAAAAGATGAGTTAGTATACACAATAACATGTACAAGTGGATGTAAAGGCCTTCCTGAAAGTAAAGTACCAGAAGCAGGAGAAAATTTAGGAATAATAAAAGGACAAACAATAAAAAGTAAAGAAATTCAAACATATACAATAACTTTTCAATTAAAAGAAACAAAAGAAAACCAAGATTATAATCAAGGATTAACAATCGAGGGAACAATAGGAATAAAAGAAAGTGAAAGCTATGAAGAAAAAGACAAAAGTATAGTAAGAGAAGGATTAGAACTATTATATAATAAAAGAAGTTTAGAAAATGCCGATGATACATTAATAGACAAATCAGGAAATAGACATAATGGAAAGGTAATGGGTGCAACAAAAACAAGTGAAGGACTTTCATTTGATGGGACAAATGATGGTGTAATAATTGATGAACTTAATTATGATTATGTAACTTTGGAAACAGAATTTGAATTTGATACACCTAGAATTGCAGGGTATGTAATAAGTAACGTTCAAGTTGATTATGCCGCTGGAGCTGGATATGGAATTTCTGTAAATGATAGTTTTCTGGGTGGCGGAATAATTGGAGAGATACATACATATGGGGGCACTCAAGTTATAAATGGAAATGATTTTGAAAGTGGTAAATATCATGTAGTAGAAACATATGATGGAATAAATATAAAAATATATGTAAATGGAAAACTTAAAGATCAAAAAACACTTTCTGGCTCTATAATTCCATCAAATAATTATTTAGCGTTAGGTTGTATGTCAGAGGGTGTATTTACTTGTTCACGTTTATATTTTGATGGAATAATATCCAATGTAAAAGTATATAGTAGAGCATTATCTGAAGCTGAAGTATTAAAAAATTATAATGCTTTACAAAATTAATTAAATTTATTTTAATAATTCTAAAGTTGCTCTTTGATAAGCTCTATAAAGTCCTCCAGTTCCTAACTTTATTCCTCCAAAATATCTAACAACAACAATTAATACATTATTAAGTTTTTTTTGTTTAATAATATTATATATTGGAAGTCCAGCAGTATTTGTTGGCTCTTTATCATCAGTTTTTTTTTCTTGATTATTTATTTTGTATGCGTATGGAAAATGAACAGCTTTTTTATGTTCTTTTTTTAATTTATTTAATATATCATTTATCTCATTTACATCTGTTACATTAAAGTAATAACTTATAAATTTTGATTTTTTTATTTCAATAATATTTTTTTTAAATAACATATTAGTCACCTAATTAAATTATATCAAAATAAAAAAGGAATTTAAATTCCTTATCTATTATAATATTCAACTATTAAGCTTTCATTAATTTCTGCATTAAGCTCATTTCTTTCAGGAAGTCTTACATAAGTAGCAGCCATTTTTTTAGCATCATATGATATAAAACCTAAACGATTTGTAATTAGCTCTAATGAATTTTTAATTGCAGGATGTTCTAAAGAAGATTCTTTAACGCTGATTATATCACCAGGTTTAACTTGATATGATGGAATGTCGACTTTTTTACCATTAACTAATATATGTCCATGATTTACAAGTTGTCTTGATGCACGTCTAGTATTTCCAAAACCAATTCTGTAAACTAAATTATCTAATCTACTTTCTAAAAGCTTTAAGAAATTTTCTCCAGCAACTCCAGCCATTTTTTGAGCTTTTTCAAATAATTTTTTAAATTGTTTTTCATTTAGGCCATACATAGTTCTAACTTTTTGTTTTTCCATTAATTGAATACCATATTCACTTGGTTTTCTTTTTCTATCTTTTCCATGAACACCTGGTCCATATGGACGACGAGCTAATTCTTTTCCGTTTTCAAGAGTTGAAAATGAAAGTCTACGTGACTTTTTATATGCTGGTCCAGTATATCTTGCCATAATTTCCTCCTTTTTCTAATATTATTACAAATAAAAGCTTTTTGCACAATTTATAATAGGGAGTTTGTTTTAATAATTTCTCTAAAGGCAGTCTTAAGATACTATTATCCAAATGTAACAAACACATTATATATAAATATATGCCCTGCCATGTACTTGTATTTAAAATAATACCAAATATATGAAATATTGTCAAATTATTATATATTATATTCATGTGAATAAATATTATAATAAAATTAATTCATTTTATTTAAATTTTATGTTAAAATATAATTATAAGAAAATAGGATGTGAAGTTATGTCTAAAACAACATTTATATTAATTGCTACAACTTATTATTTTTTATCTATTGCCATAATTATTTTAGTACTTAATTTAATAAAAAATTACATATTTAAAAAGTATGAAAAACAATTAAATAATTTAGAGAGAAATAAAAATTTAATTATTTCTGCTTCAATTTTATCTGAACTTAATAAAGTAGAAGCTTTGATAAATAATGATTCATTAAAAGAAACTTATGATAATTGGCAAAAAAGATTTAAAATTATAAAAGATGAAGATGTACCTAAAATAACAGATTTATTATTAGAAGTAGAAGATAAATTTAAAGAAAATGATTATAAAAATTTGGATTCATTAATGGCTAAAGTAGAATTACAAATTTATTATGTTAAAATGAAAGCAGATTTTTTATTAGAAGAAATTAGACAATTAACCCAAAGTGAAGAAAAAAATAGAGATACAGTTACTAGATTAAAAACTAAATATCGTACAATTTTATTAAAATATAAAAATAACAAAGAAGATTACAAATTAATAGAAAATCCAGTTGAATTACAATTTGATAATATTAATAAACTATTTTCTGCTTTTGAAGTTTCGATGGATAATAATAATTTTACTGAAATAGGAAAAATAGTAAAAGCTTTAGATGATAATATTGGTAACTTAGAAATAATTATAGATGAAGCACCTAGTATAATTATTATGGGAAAAAATATTTTACCAAAAAAAGAAAAAGATATTTTAAATATTAAAAAAAGAATGATTAAAGAAGGATATCAACTTGATTATTTAAATATTGAATATAATATTGATGAATCAAATAAAAAAATTGCTGATATTTTTGATAGATTAAATGTTTTAAATGTTGAGGATTCAATTTTTGAACTAAAAACAATGTTAGATTATTTTGATGGATTGTATCATGATTTTGAAAAAGAAAGAGTTACTCGAAAATTATTTGAAGAATATTCTCGTAGCTTAGGCATAAAAATAAATAAATTACTATCAACTGTCAAGGAATTATATAAATCAATTAAAGATATCAAATATTCATATGATTTATCTGAAGACGATGTTGATGTTATAAAAAATATTAAAGAAGAATTAAATATTGCTAAAAATACTTACCAGCAAATTATTTCAATGCATAGAAATAAAACATTTCCATATTCAAAACTTGCAAAAGAAATGGAACTTTTAAATGTTAAAATAACAAATTCAGAAGAAAAATTAGAAATTGCTTTAAGAACTTTAGGTCAATTAAAAGAAGATGAACTTAGGGCATATGAACAACTTGATGAAATAAAAGATATTTTAAGAAAATCAAAAAATAAAATGAATTCTTATAAATTGCCTATAATTCCTAAAAATTATTATGTGCAATTAAAGGAAGCAAACGAAGCTATTAAAGAAATGGTAAAAGAATTAGAAAAGAAGCCAATTTCAATTAGAATATTAAATACTAGAGTAGATACTGCAAGAGATTTAGTATTAAAATTATATAATACTTCTAATGAAATAATAAAAACAGCAGCAATGGCTGAACTTGCTATAGTTTATGGTAATAGATATCGTCCAATTAATAACGAAATTGATTTTGGACTATCAAAAGCAGAAGGAATGTTTTATAAAGGAAATTTTAAAAATGCTTTAGAAAATGCTATAAACAGTATTAATATTGTAGAACCAGATGCTTATAAAAAACTAATTGAGTCATATAAGACAGAATTATAAAATACATAAAAAGAAGAAAAAGTATAGGAAAAAATAAATATAGATTTAGTTGGTTTTTATAGTGAATATCCTGAGGAGTACTAATATTTATTTAAATTTATAATTAAAAAAACTTCAAATGAAGTTTTTCTTTATTTTTAGTATAAAAATGAGAAAAATTACATAAAATTTAAAAAATATAAAAAGAGGGAAAATATGAATTATAAAATATTAGTTAATAAAAAAAATAAATACAATTTTTCTCCCCATAATTTAATTTGTAAGAAAAATTTTAATAATAATAAAATATTAGTTGAAAAAAGAACATATAAAAATTATTTAAAATTGAAAAAATTTTTAAAAAAATTTAATTATGAAATTGATATCGAATCAGCATATAGATCATATGATGAACAAAAAAAATTATTTTATGATATAGTTTCATTAAAAGGAATAAATCATGCTTTAAAATATGTTCAAAAGCCTGGATATTCTGAACATCAAACTGGTTTAGCTATTGATATTGCATTAATAAAAAATAATAAAATGTTATTTGATTTTGATATAAATGATGAAAAATTTATAGAACTATTACATAAAAGTTTGTATAAATTTGGTTTTATTTTGAGATATCCTCAAAAAAAAGAAATATTTACAGAAATAAATTATGAGCCATGGCATATTAGATATGTCGGAAAAAGGTTAGCTAAAAATATGTATTTTAATAATTTATGTTTAGAAGAAATAAAAAAATGAGATTTAAATTTCTCTCATTAATTCTTGATTTTTATAGGGATTTTTTTTATCAATTTTATCTGTAAATAATATACCATTTAAATGATCAATTTCATGTTGAAAAGCAACAGCTATATCTTCTCTTACTCTTATGTTACATTTATTTCCCTCAATATCAAAATATTCTAAAGTTATTCTAGCATGTCTAGGTACTATTCCTTCAACATCTCTATCGACACTTAAACAACCTTCGCCTTCGCCAACATATATCAATTCTTCTGATTCACTTTTAATTTTTGGATTGATTATAACATAATTAGTAAAAGACTCATCTTCTTCTTCACTACATATTACAAATATTCTTAATAATTTTCCAACTTGTGGAAAGGCTAACCCCATGCCAGGACGTAAATTATATTTAGTAGAATATTTTTCAATTTGAGATAATTTTAAATATAGTAACATATCATTAATTAATTTTTTATTTTCATTACTTAATGGAAAAATTACTTCTTTAGAAACTTTATGTAATAACTTATTTTTTTCATTTAAAATTTTAATATCAGGTAATTTCATTTATTCACCTCATTAACTAAATAAAATTATATGCATTTTGTGTCATTTTGTCAAATTTATAATTATTGAAATAATTAATTTTATATGTTAATATAATTTTAATTTAGAGGTGGTTTTGTTGCTAAGGGAAGAAGTAATATTTGAAAGATTGCAAAATATAATTGAAATAGATAAAAAAATATATAACTTATATGGATATTTTATTGATACGTATAAAAATGATAATATTAATACTATTACGAATATTAAATTAGCAGAATATAAAGAAGAAATTGATTTAATTTTAAAAAACGAAAAATCACCTAATAATGAATTTAATTTTCCTTTAAAATTTATTGATAATGAAGATTCATTTGAAGAAGATAATGATTATTTTGATGAATATGATGATGAGTATGATGAAGAATATGATGATGAGTATGATGAAGAATATGATGAAGAATATGATGAAGAATATGGTGATGAGTATGATGAGAAATGTGATGAAGATGAACAGGATATAAATATTTCATTATCTGATTTTAGTTATATTATTAATAAAAAACTTGATACATATATTTATTATTTAAAAAAATATAAAAAAGAAGAAGACAAAATATATAAATTAATAGATATAGATTTAGAAAATTTAAAAAATTATAATGAATATTCAGATATTTTAGAAAAAATATATAGTAACAATTATTTGGGTTACCATATAAAAAATAGAATAGATAATAGATTACTTAATTTAAAAAATAAAAATAATTTCGATTATAATTTTCATAATAGTCTTAATATTGATAGATTATATTTATTTTATAATTATTTAATTCCTTATGATTATTTAGATTATATTTTATCTTTTAGATTGAAAAGTATTTTTGAAGATGAAATTATAGAAAATAAATTTATTGAAACAAAATTTAAAAAAAATTTGTATAATATATTAGAACACCCATCTTATTTAGATGATTTAGATAAAAAAAACACGTTTCAATACGAACGTATCCAGGATGCAATTGATTTTTATCTAGGATATAGCAATGCAGAAAATAAAGAAGAAAGAATAAGAAATATTAGTTATTTTAAAACTGAAATAAGCTTTTTGGATAATTATAGTATTAATAATCTTTTAAATATATTTGAAAATAAATTTTTAAAGCAAGGGCTAATTGGGTATGATGATTTTAATTATATAAAATATATTATAGATGATACTGTAGAACAAAAAAATTCAATTTATTATTTAACAAAAAAAATTAAATAGTTTTTTATTAGATTCAAAGAATTTTAAGTTAACTTATTTTATTTTTAAGTTATATTATTAAAAAATTATAATATAAAATATTTTAATTTATTAGAAAGTCAGCATGAAAGAAAATAAAAATATAAAAAATAAAACCTCTAGAAAACTAGAGATTTTTTCAATTTAAAAGGAAATAATTCCTTTATTAATTGTTATTATTAAACCATCCTGCGCCAATAATTATAACAAGTAAGATGAATAAAACAATCCAAATGGCTGCACCTATGCCATAACCTGATGAATATCCTGAATATCCGCCCATTTGTGGACAACATTGATTCATTCCATATCCACCACCATAGTAGCCATTATTTCCATAATAATACATATTATTATACCTCCTTAATGTATCTATTACATTTTATTAATAATGTTTTGTTTTTGACATTAAAAATGCCTATTTTTTAAATACTTGTTTTTTAAACTAATATTTTATGTTATTATTAAAATAGGAGTAGATTATGAAAAATAATATAAAAAGATGTGACAAATTATTATTAATATTAACTTTATTATATTCATTACTTGGACTTATAATGATTTTTAGTTCATCTTCAGTTGCAGCTGTATATCGTTATGGCCTTAGTACTAATTATTATTTCATACGTCAGTTATTATTTACTTTAGTGGGATTTGTTTTTGGTTTTGTTTTTATTTTAAATTTTCCCATTAAAAAATATAAAATTTTTATTCCAATAGGATTTATAATACTTGTTTGTTTATTAATGTTTGTATTAACTGGAGAAAGTACTAATGGAGCTAAAAGTTGGCTAAATATCGGTTCTTTTGGTATTCAACCTACTGAATTTGCTAAATTATATTTAATAATATTTTTTGCTTATTTTTATGGATATAGACTAAAAACAATGAAAAATAAATATGCAATATTTTTTCCTTTAATTATAGCAATAATTTTTTTTATATTGATTATTATGCAACCAGATTTAGGAGGTTCACTAATTTTAGTAGGAATTGTATCGATGATGTTTTTTTCAATACCACTTCCTAAAAACAAAATGAATAAAATTATTAAAATAAGTGCCATAATTGGAATAATAGCAATAATATTTTTATTTCAATTTGGAGGAAATATATTAAATGAAACTCAAGCTAAACGTCTAAAATATAAAAATCCTTGTTCTAGATATACTGAGGATACAGGATATCAAGTTTGTAATAGTTTGATTTCAGTATCTAATGGAGGCTTATTTGGTCTTGGACTCGGAAATTCAACTCAAAAATATCTATATTTACCTGAGGCTCATACAGATTTTATATTTTCAATAGTTTTAGAAGAACTTGGAGCTATTGTAGGAACGTTAATAATTATAGGTTATATTATTATTTTATTTAGAATTTTAAATATTGCTAGAAATGCCTTATTTTTAAGTGGTTCTATTATTGCTTATGGAACTTTTTCATTAATGATTTTGCATATTTTTGTCAATTTATTAGGTATTCTTGGTTTAATTCCCTTAACTGGAGTTCCACTTCCATTTCTATCATATGGAGGAAGTTTTAATTTAGTAATAATAACATTATTATTTATAGTTCAAAGAGTGGTAATAGAATCCAAAAATATTAAAAGAAAAAAAGAATTACAAAATATTTAAATGAAATTTAATTAATATTTTATATTATTATTTATAATTTATAATTTAATTTATTTTGTTTTTTAAAACTATTACTCTATTTTTCTTGACAAATTATATAATTTGTTTTAATATATTTAGTATTTTAAGGAGGGGGTTATGAAAAAAAGTAAATTATATACATTTAGGATAGTTTTACTTGTTTTCATATTTTTATCTGCTTCGATAAATGCTATTTATTTATTTCAAAATCAAGTTGATAAATATAAATCTAAAAATTTAGAAAATGCTTATCAAATTGAAAATGCTAAAAATAATGAAAAATTAAGTAGAAAAATAGATGTAACGTCATATCAAAATGCCGTAGATAGTTTAAGAAGTGAATTTAATAATACAGATATTTTAGGAACTATAAAAATAAATGATACTAATATTAATACTACAATAGTTCAAGGATCAGATAATTTATTTTATTTAAATCATTCTGTTAATAAAGAAGAAAATATATTAGGTTCGGTTTTTATGGATTATCGAAACCAAGTGACAGATAAAATTAAATTACTATATGGTCATAATTCAAGAAGATTACAACCAATTTTTCATGAATTAGAAAAATTTTTGGATGAAAATTTTTTAAAACAACATTTATATTTTCAAATAATGGATGAAACAGGATTATATAATTATAAAATATTTTCTGTTATGGTTGTTCCAAATTCAACTACAAAACATATGCAAATTGAATTTGATGATGATAATGCTTATATTCAACATTTAAAATGGCTAAAAGAAAATTCTAAATTTATTTTAGATGAGGAAATATCTTCTAAAGATGAAATAGTTTTATTGCAAACATGTTATTATAATCCCTCTGATTCTTTTATTATAATTGCCGCAAAAAAAATATAATTTAATTATATTTTTTTTATATAATTAACTGTATTTAAAATTTTCTTGTTTTTTTAAATTTGATATGTTATTCTATTAATAGAATAAAAGGTAGGTGAAATAAGTATGGATTTTATTATGAATATTTATAATAGTCAATACTTTACAATTGGAATTTTTATAGTTATAGCTGTTTTAGCATTAATATTTTTAATTTTGTTATTAAGTGGTGGAAAGAAAAAGAAAAAAGCTAAACAAGAGAATATAGCAAAACAAGAAAATGAAATAAATAACAATTTAAATCAAGATGTATTAAATGCAACTAATGGGGTAGCTAGTAATAATATGGACGTTAATACAATTGATAGCATAAATGACAATGCAATTGATAATGTTATTATTACGCCTGATATGAAAAGTGATAATATAAATCCTATTACAAATAATGATCAAAATATGGAAAATAATAATATATTTAATTCGCAAATGCCACCACTTTCAAATGACATAGGTGAGATTAATCAAAATAATGAAATTAATAGTCAAGATAGTGTATTAAATAATCAAGTTAATGAAATTAATAATCAACCTAATATATTAAATAGTCAAGTTAATGAAATAGATAATCAAAATATTAATGATACTAATCCAAATTCTAATGCTTTTAGTAATAATATGGATATTACTCAAAATCCAATTGAAAATATGACAAATACAAACTTTAATATAAATGAAAATACAAATAATGAAATAAATTCAACTGAAAATAATGTTCCTGAAGTTAATTCTTCAAATAAACAAGTTGAAAATCAAGAAGTTAAAAGTGAAGTTAAACTTCCAAGTATTGATGATTTATTAAAAAGTGCAAATGAAAGTAGTAATTCTCAAAATCAAAATAATTCTGAACAATTTAGTTCTGTATATGTATCTAATAAAAATGATGAGATTGAACTTCCAAAATTAAATGACAATAATTAGTTTAAAAGAAACTGTTTACAGTTTTTTTTTAATGTTTTTAAAGCATTTTACTTTTACTTTGGAAAAAATTTGAATTTATGATAAAATAATTATGGTGATATAATGAAAAAATATGATGAAAGTTCGATAAAAATTTTAGAGGGACTAGAAGCAGTTAGAAAAAGACCCGGAATGTATATTGGTAGTACTGATAAAAGAGGATTACATCATATGGCTTGGGAAATTGTAGATAATGCTATGGATGAAGTAATAAATGGTTTTGGGAATAAAATAATTGTTACTTTAAATAAAGATAATTCTATTACTATTAAAGATAATGGTAGAGGTATACCAATTGGAATGCATGAATCAGGAAAGTCAACTCCAGAGGTAATATATACTATTTTACATGCTGGTGGTAAATTTACAAGTGATGGTTATAAAGTATCAGGGGGACTTCATGGAGTTGGAGCATCGGTTGTAAACGCTTTATCTTCCTATATGAAAGTTACTACTTATCATGATGGAAAAATAGCAGAAATTGAGTTTGAAAATGGGGGAAAGGTTAAATCACCATTAAAAATTTTAGGTAATACTAATAAAACAGGAACTGAAGTTACTTTTAAGGCTGATGAATCAATATTTAAAAACGCGAGATTTTCTTTTACAACTATTTGTGAAAGATTACAGGAATCTGCATTCTTAGTACCTATTTTAACAATTGAAGTAAATGATATAGAAGATGATAAACATGAAATTTATCATTATGAAAAAGGTATTCATTCATTTGTAGAATATATTAATCAACATAAAACTACATTAAATGATATTTTAACATTTAATGGTAAAAAAAATGATATAAATGTTGAAGTTTCTTTACAATATAATAATAGTTATAATGAAAGTATTTTATCTTTTGTAAATAATGTTCGAACTTCTGATGGTGGAACACACGAGGTTGGGTTTAAAACTGGAATTACAAAAGCTTTTAATGATTATGCTAAAAATAATAATTTAATTAAAACAAAAGATGGTTCTTTTGATGGAAGTGATATTAGAGAAGGATTAACAGCTGTAATTAGTTTAAAAATTCCAGAAAATTTATTGCAATTTGAAGGACAAACAAAAGGAAAATTAGGAACACCTGAGGCAAGAAGTGTAGTTGAAAATATAGTTTATGATAATGTATCATTCTTTTTAGAAGAAAATAAAGAAATTGCTTTATCTATAATTGATAAAGCGTTTAAATCAAAAATGGCAAGAGAGGCGGCAAGAAAAGCTAGAGAAGAAGCTCGAAATGGAAAGTCCAAAAAAGCAATTGAAAAAAATTTATCAGGAAAACTTTCCCCAGCTCAATCAAAAAATCCCAAAATAAATGAATTATTTTTAGTTGAGGGTGATTCTGCAGGTGGCTCTGCTAAGGGGGGAAGAAATAGAAAATTTCAAGCTATCCTTCCTCTTAGAGGAAAAGTTTTGAATTCGCAAAAAGCTTCTATGTCCGAAATTTTAAAAAATGAAGAATTGAATACAATGATTCATACTATTGGGGCTGGAGTTGGTTCAGATTTTGATGTTAAAGATTCTAATTATGATAAAGTTATCATTATGACAGATGCCGATGTTGATGGAGCCCATATTCAAATATTATTACTTACATTTTTTTACAACTACATGAGAGGATTAATTGAAGCTGGAAAACTTTATTTAGCATTGCCACCACTTTATAAAATTGATTATGGAAAAAAACATTTTTACGCTTATTCTGATGAAGAATTAGAAGAAATAAAAAGAAATAATAGTGGAAAATTTAGTGTTCAAAGATATAAAGGTTTAGGAGAAATGAATCCAGATCAATTATGGGAAACTACAATGAATCCAGATACGAGAACATTAATTAGAATAAATATAAATGATGCAGCTTTAGCTGATAGAAGAGTTAATATTTTAATGGGAGATAAAGTAGAACCACGAAAAGAATGGATTAATGAAAATGTTGAATTTACATTAGAGGATGATTATAGAGGGTAGGAAAAAATGAAAAACGAAACACAAGAAATTTTAAATAAAATTCAAGAATATGCTTTAGAGGAAATTATGGGCTTAAGATTTGGTGCTTATGCTAAAGAAATAATTCAAGATAGAGCAATACCAGATGTTCGTGATGGATTAAAGCCTGTTCAAAGAAGAATATTATTTGATATGTATAAAAATAATAATACATATGAAAAAGGATATGTTAAATGTGCATATACTGTTGGCTCGGTACTTGGAAAGTATCATCCACATGGAGATTCATCGGTATATGATGCCATGATCAGAATGAGTCAGTGGTGGAAACAAAATGAAATTTTAGTTGATATTCATGGTAATAATGGTTCAATGGATGGAGATTCTGCTGCTGCTTATCGTTATACAGAAGCTAGACTTTCTAAAATAAGTATGGAGCTTCTTAAAGATTTAGATAAAAATACTGTTTCATTTGCTCCCAACTTTGATGATCGCTTTTTAGAACCTACTGTTTTACCTGCAAAATTTCCTAATCTTTTAGTTAATGGTGCTAATGGAATTAGTGCCGGTTATGCTACAAATATTCCTCCCCATAATTTAGGTGAAATTATTGATGCTACTATCAAAAGAATTGAATCGCCCAATTGTCATTTAGAAACTATTTTAGATATTGTAAAAGGACCCGATTTTCCTACCGGAGGAATTGTTGAAGGTAAGACTGGAATTATTGATGCTTTTAAAACTGGTAAAGGTAAAGTTATAATTAGGAGTAAAGTTCAATTTGTTAAAACTCAATCTAAGGAACAAATAATTGTAACGGAAATACCATTCGATGTTAATAAACAAAACTTAGTTAAAAAAATTGATGATATAAGAATTGATAAAAAAATTGAAGGAATTGCCGAAGTAAGAGATGAAACTGATAAAGATGGATTAAGAATAGCAATAGATCTTAAAAAGGGGGCAAATAAAGATATAATTTTAAATTATTTACTTAAAAATACTGATTTATCAATATCTTATAATTATAATATGGTGGCTATTGTTAATAGAAGACCAATGACTTTAGGTATTTTATCAATTTTAGATGCTTACATTGCTCATCAAAAAGAAGTAATAATTAAACGTAGCCAATTTGATTTATTAAATTATAAAAAAAATTTACATATTGTTGAAGGATTAATAAAAGCATTAGATATTTTAGATGAAGTAATAAAAACAATTAGAGCATCTAAAAATAAAGCTGATGCTAAAATCAATTTAGTTAACAACTATGATTTTACTATGGAACAAGCTGAGGCTATTGTCGATTTACAATTATATAAATTAACTAATACTGATGTATCAGAATTAGAAAGTAAATTAGAACAACTAACTAAATTCATCAATGCTTTAGAAAGTATTTTAAATGATGAAAATAAATTAAAAGAAGTTATGAAACATGAACTAAAAAAAATAAAAAAAGAATATGCTACAAAAAGAATTACGGAAATACGTGAAGAAATTACAGATATTAAAATTGAAAAAAGCCACTTAATACCCAAAATTAAAACTTATGTAATAATTACAAATGAAGGCTATTTAAAAAGGGTATCATCTAAAAGTTATGCAGCCAGAAATGATGAAACAACTTTAAAACCAGGAGATTTTGTAAGTCAGATATATGAAACAGATACTCTTTCTAACTTAATTTTGTTTACTTCTTTGGGAAGATATTTGTTTATTCCTGTTCACGAAATAACTGAATGTAAATGGAAAGATTTAGGTAAACATGTAAATAATTTAAGACCGATAGAAAATAAAGAGGAAATAATTGGATCTTTAATATATAATGATAATGATATAGTTACGATGTTTACTAAGTTGGGAATTGTTAAAAGAACTTATTTAAAAGATTTGTTTGTTACTCGTTTTTCAAAGCCAATGACAGCAATTAAATTAAAGCAAAATGATGAACTTATTTCCATAACAAACAAAACTGGTAATTCAATAATTGTAACAAACAATGGCTATGCATTAAATTTTTCATCTTCTGAAATACCATTAGTAGGTATTAAAGCCAGTGGAGTAAAAGGAATTAATTTAAAAAATGATTATGTTATCTTTGGAAATAATACTGATGGAAGTGAATATTTAACAATATTTACAGCAATAAATGGAGCTAAAAGAATAAAATTAGAGTTATTAAATATTTCAACACGTGCCAAAAAGGGAACTATATTATTTAAAAAATTAAAGACTATAGATATTAAATTGATAAGTTGTCTTTTAACAAATTCTAAAACTACTATAGGGCTTAAAACAGAGGAAGATATTATTAATATAAGAGTTAGTGAAATTCCTATTATGGATTTATCTTCTACTTTTGGTAAATTTAATTCTTTCAAAATATTAAAAGCATTTATTGCCGATAATCTAGAAAAAGAACCAGAAAAAAACGATGATGATAATATTGAAAAAAATAAAAATACTGAAAATATTAAAGAATTAACTATTTCAGATTTTATAAATGAATTTAAAATATAAGGTCTACATCACCTACTAAAATCATAAATTAAAGTAGGTGATTTTATATGTCAAAAAAAGATGAATTCAAAAAATTTGCTTCAACTCATCCTGAATTAATTAATTTTATAAATGATGGATCTATGACATGGCAAAAATTTTATGAAATTTATGATATATATGGAGATGATAATCGAAGTTGGTCAAAATTTATAAATAACACATCAAATACTGAAAATATTAACATACCAAAAAAATTATCCGGTGTTGGAAAAATACTTGGTAATATAGATATGAATTCTATTCAAGAACATATTAATACTGCACAAAAAGCTTTAGGGGTAATTCAAGAATTAACTTTAAAAAATTCCTCAGATGTTTCCAATGTTGCAAAGGGTCCAACAAGTACTAGACCAATTAATAAATTTTTTGAGGATTAATTATGCAATTAAATGTCCAATTTAAAATAATTAATGATAAAAAACTATATGACTATTTAAAACATAATTCAAATTATATAAAAATGTTAAATCGCAATTCACTTAATTTAAAAAATTTTGAATCAGATATGAAAGATAAATATAAAACTAGGCCCAGTGATAAATTAAATAACGTTATTGATAATATTGATTTAGTCACTAATATGTTAAATGTTTTTAAAAAATAAAAAAAAGTTTGTAAAAATGCTCTATTAATGATAAAATGATACTAGATATAATTGGAGGAATGAATAATGGCATTAAAAAATTTAAAGAAAGCATTATTTTCAGAAAGTGATGAAAAAGAAAATATAGAAGATAGTTATTATGTTATGTCAGAAAGTGAAGCTTTGAAAGAAGCTGATAAATCTGGTAGTAAAATGATTTTAATTGAACCAAGAGCTAATTCTGAATCACAACAAATTGCTGATCATTTAAAAAATAGAAATAGCGTAGTTGTTAATTTAAAAAGAGTTACTTCAGCACAAGCTAAAAGAATAATTGATTTTTTAAGTGGTACTGTTTATGCAATTGGTGGAGAACTTCAAAAAATTGGCAATGGTATATATCTTTGTACACCTAATAATGTAAATATTCAAGGAAAAATTACAGAAGACGGAAAAGAAGAAAACAAAACAGATGAAGAAGTAGAATGGTAAAAAATGTTTTAAAAGAAAAGAGCAAGTTTTATGGGTAAATTTAATACTAGTTTTAATGGTTATGATAAAACTCAAGTTAATAATTTTATAGATGAAGTTACTATGAGATATAGTAATCTTTTAAATGCCTTAAAACTTAAAGATCAAGAATTAAAAGAAACAAAAGAAAAATTATCTTATTTTGATAATTTAAGTGAGTCCTTTAATAAAGCTATACTTGCAGCTGAAGAAACATCAACTAGTATAAAAAAAATGGCAAGAGAGGAAAGTAATCAAGTTCTTGAAAAAGCTAAAAATAATGCATCGAGAATAATAAATGAAGCTTTAATGAAAGCTGAAAAAGCTGAAATGGAAGCTGAAGAAATAAAAAGAAAAGTTGCTGCGTATAAAAGAAGAATAAAAGCTGTAGTTTCTGAGCAGCTTGAATATTTAGATGAAATAGATGATATTAAAATTGATTAGACAAGATTATACTTGTTTAATTTTTAATTGCCTGAAAAAAATAATCTAGATATATTTATTTTTTTTTTGTATAATTATATAGAGACTTTTTAAATCTTAGGAAGGAAATATATGAAGTTATATTTAGTAAGACATGGTCAAACTGATTGGAATAAGCTGGGATTAATTCAAGGTGATTCTGATATTCCTTTAAATAATGAAGGTATTAAGCAAGCAAAAATTGTTAAAACAAAAATTAAAGATAAAATTGATATATGTTTTACTAGTCCTTTAAAAAGAGCGTTTCAAACAGCTAAAATTATTACCGATGTCAATATAATACTTGATAAAAGATTAATCGAACGAAATATGGGAGAATTTGAAGGAAAAGATTTCTCAATTTATGCTACTGGAGATTATTGGAATTATGATTTAAATTCTGGTGATTATGGGGTAGAAAAAGTCCAAGATTTATTTAAAAGAGCTCAAGATTTTATAGAAATGCTTAAAAAAAATTATAATGATAAGACTGTTTTAGTAGTGTCACATGGTGCAACTATTAGGGCATTAAATTTTGTTATTAAAGGATATAATAAAAATATTGATTTTTTGAAATTAGAAGTTCCTAATTGTAAAGTCTTTGAATTTGATATTAAATAAGAAAGAGGAGAAAATATGAAAATATTATCAGTAAATTGCGGTAGTTCATCATTAAAATTTCAATTATTTGAATTACCAGAAGAAAAAGTATTAATTTCAGGAGTATTTGAAAGAATAGGTATAGATAATTCTTTTTATACAATTAAAATTAATGATGAAAAAATAAAAAAAGAAATTGAACTTAAAAATCATAAACAAGCTTTTGAAATATTAACAAAAGAATTAATTGAAAACCATACTATTGAAAATTTAGAGGAAATTAAAGGAATTGGACATAGAATAGTTCAAGGTGGCTCATACTTTGATAAAAGTGTAATTGTTAATGATGAAGTAATTGAAAAAATAGAGGAATTATCATCTCTTGCTCCTCTTCATAATCCAGCAGCCATAACAGGAATAAAAGCAAGTCAAGAAGTTATGCCAAATGCTATTCAAACAGCAGTTTTTGATACTGCTTTTCATCAAACTATGAAAGAAGATGTTTATTTATATGCTTTGCCTTACGAATGGGCAAGTAAATATAAAGTAAGAAGATATGGTGCTCATGGTACTTCTCATAAATATTTAACTTTAAAAATGGCTGAAATATTAAAAAATGCAAATACTAAACTAATTACTTGTCATATAGGAAATGGTGCTTCTATTAGTGCTATAAAAAACTCTAAATGTGTTGATACATCGATGGGACTTACACCAAATGCTGGACTAATTATGGGTTCTCGTTGTGGTGATATTGATGCAACTATAGTTACATACATTATGGAAAAAGAAAATTTTACTGCAGAAGAAATGGATAATATTTTAAATAAAAAAAGTGGTTTATTAGGAATTAGTGGTATTTCATCTGACTCTAGAGATATTGAAGAAGGAATAAAAAATGGTAATGAAAGATGTATACTGGCTAATAAAATGTATGTTAGGAGAATAATAGATTACATTGCTAAATATTATGTAGAATTAGAGGGAGCAGATGCAATAATATTTACTGCAGGAGTTGGAGAAAATTCTATTTCTCTACGTAAAGAAGTAATGGATGGATTAAAAATTTTAGGAGTAGAGTGTGATGATGAAAAAAATAATATTAGAGGTAAAATTGCTTTAATTACCAAAGAAACTTCTAAAATTCCTTGCTATGTAATTCCTACTAATGAAGAATTAATGATTGCTTTAGATACATATAATTTAGTTAAATAAAAAGGAGTTAAAAATGAATTTAGGGACACTAAAAAAGAAAATATTTAAAAGTATTAAAAATCATAATGAAATAATTATTGCAAGACATATAGGCCCTGATCCTGATGCAATTGCTTCGACAAATGCACTAAAATTAGCTATAAAAGAAACTTTTAAAAATAAAAAAGTATTAGTTGTTGGAAAAAGTGTTTCACGTTTTAAGTATTTGGGTGAAATGGATAATATCGATGAAAATGTATTAAATAATCCCTTATTAATTGTTTTAGACGTTCCTAATATTTCTAGAATAGATGGCATTAATTTTTCTAAATATAAAGATATTATTAAAATTGATCATCATCCTTATGAAGATAAAATGGGAAATATTGAATGGGTTGATGATAAAGCATCTAGTGTATCACAAATGATTACAGAACTTATTTTAGATACTAATTTATTATTACCAAAAAAAGCGGCAGAAAATTTATTTTTAGGAATAGTTTCAGATAGTGAACGTTTTTCTCTTTCATATACTTCATCTAAAACTTTTTATTTAGTTGCTAAACTAATTGAAAAATCTAATATTGATATTGTATCTTTATATAAATGTTTGTACATGAGACCTTTTTCTGAAATAAGATTTCAAGGATATATTGCTACAAATTTGAATGTTACGGAAAATAATTTTGCATATTTAAAAATTTCTAAAGAGGCAATATTAGAATATGGAGTTGATATTGCTGCTGCTTCAAATTTAGTTAATAATTTTAATTATATTAAAGAAATAATTGCTTGGGCACTAGTGGTTTATGATGAAAAAAATGAAATATTTAAAGTAAATATTAGATCAAGGGGGCCAGTTATTAATAATATTGCTTCTAAATATAATGGAGGAGGACATCCTTTAGCAAGTGGAGCGAGAATAAAGAATGAAAATGATGTAAATAATCTTTTTGCGGAACTTGATGAAGTATGTAAAAAATATAATGAGGATAGAAAAATTTAAAAAGTTAAAAAATAATGAATATGAAGTTATAATTGATTCTAAAAAAATAATTTTGTATGCTGATATAATTATTAAATATAATTTACTAGCTAAAAAAAATATAGATTCTTTATACTTATCTAAAATTGTTAATGAAAACAATGATTTGAATGGATATTATTTATCTTTAAATTATATTAATAAAAAATTAAGATGTGAAAAAGAAATAGAAGAATTTTTAAAAAGAAAAAATTTCACTGATGTAATAATTAATAAAACAATAAAAAAATTAAAAGAAAATAAATTATTGGATAGAAATTTATATATTAAATCATACATCAATGATCAAATTAATTTATCATCAAATGGACCTAAAAAAATTAAAATTAATTTAATTAATTTAGGATTTTCAAATAATGAAATTGATGAATATTTAAATACAATTGATAATAGTATTTTTGAAATGAAAATTAAAAAATTAATTGAAAAAAAATTAAAATCTAATAATAATTCTTCAAATTATAATATTAAACAAAAAATTACAAATTACTTAATAAATCTTGGTTATGAAAAAAAAGATATAAGTAATTATATAAACAATATAAAATTTTCTGAAACAGAAATTTTAGAAAGAAAAGCTAAACTAATTTTAAAAAAAATAAAGAAAACCGAAACCGATATTAATAAAATAAAAAATAAGTTAAAAGCTAAATTATATTCACAAGGTTTTTCAATTGATGAAATAAATCAATATATAAATAATTTATAACAATTTGGACTTTTTCAAATTGTTTTTAATTGAAAATTTTTTTCAAAATTAATTTAGTTTATATGTAATTAAAGTAAAAAAAATATATATTAAAAAGAAAAAAACTATATTTATATCAAAATTATATAAAAGTATTATATCTAAAATTATGGACATATGAAAATTTTTTTGATATAATTATTTCACTATTTTAACTTTAAATAATTAGAAAAGGGATGTTTATGAGCAAAATAAAAATATTTGGATTAGGTGGTTTAAATGAAAATGGAAAAAACACTTATGTTATTGAAATAAATAATGATATATATGTTTTTGACTGTGGTCTTAAATATGCAAAAGAAAATTTATATGGAATAGATTATATTATTCCAGATTTTGATTTTTTAGTAAAAAACAGAAAAAAAATAAAAGGAGTTTTTATAACTCATGGCCACTACGAAAATATGGGTGCTGTTGCAGATTTATTAAATTTAATACCCGAAATAAAAATTTATGCAACAAAATTTACAAAATTTGTTTTATTAAATGAAGGGGTAAAAGAAAATAATATTATTGAAATAACTCCACATAAAAAAATCAGTTTTAGAAATTGTAGTATATTTCCAATTAGTGTTTCTCATTCTGCTCCAGACAGTGTAATGTATATTATAAATACTAAAGATGGCATAATTGCTTATACTGGTGATTTTTTAATTGATCCAAGAACTAATGAACACTACGCTATGGATCTTGGTAAAATAAGTTATATTGGTAAACAAGGAGTATTATGTTTATTATCTGAATCAGTATTTTCTGAGCGAAGTGGTTTTACTTCTCCAAAACATAGATTAACAGATTTTTTTAAAGATACTTTGAATAGAAATGAAGGTAGAGTTATTTTCTCTATATTGCCTAATCATATTTATACTATTCAAGAAATATTTCAAAGTGCTGAAAATTCTCATCGTAAAATAGTTGTTATGGGAAAAAAATTACAAAATTTAATTAATTTTTCTAAAAAAGAAGGATATTTAAAATTTGATGATTCTTATATTGGAGATCTTTTAAATATAAAAGACAATAATACTATTATTTTAGTTGGTGATGATAAAGAAAAACCTTATGCTTCAATTGATAGAATAGTACACGGATATGATAAATACGTATCTTTAAAAAAAGGTGATACAATTGTTTTTGCAGAGCCTAGATATGATCATGTGGAAAAAAAATTAGTTAAACTAGAAGATGAAATAGCAAGAATAGGTGGTAAAAGTATATCTATTCCTCAAGATAAAATAATATTGCATCATGCATCATCTGAAGATTTATTATTAATGTTAAAATTATTAAATCCAAAATATTATATGCCTGTAAAGGGTGAATATAGGTATATGGTTGAAAATGCTAATCTTGCCAGTGCAATTGGTATGAATAAAAATAATATTATACTTAAAACTAATGGGGAAGTTGTCAATTTTATTGATGGCAAATTACAAGATACTATAGAAAATATTAAAGTTAATGATGTTTTAATTGATGGCAATGCATCGGATGATGTTGGAGAACTTGTTTTAAAAGATAGGGAAATGCTTGGAGAAAGTGGAATTGTTTTAATTAGTGCAACATTAAATAAAAAAAATAAAAATATAATTGTTGGACCAGAGGTGACGACAAAAGGTTTTATATATAATAAGGATTCAAAAGAATTAATTGCCGAAATGAAAAAAATATCTTTAGATGTAATAGAAAGAAATACAAATCATAATTATGTTGATTATAGTAAAATTAAAGTAGAAATTAGAGAAGAACTTGGTAAATATTTATATCAAGAAACTGAATGTAAACCAATGATTATTGCTGTAGTTCAAGAAATATAAAAATACTTCAAAATGAAGTGATATGATAAAAGTAGACAAGGTGAAAAAAACACCAAGTCTACTTTTTTTGATATAATTAATAATAAGGAGATGATGAAATTGGCACATCCAAAAGAAAAAAAATGTAATGAGAACTAAGGAAGAAAAAGAAAAATTAATTTTAGAATTTTATGAATCAGGATTGGGATATAAAACATATTCAAAAACGCGAGGAATTAATTATTCTACCTTTTTTAGTTGGTTAAAAAAATATCATAAAAATGGAATTGAAGGATTAAAATCTGAAACTGGACTGAAATCAGGGAAAGGTGTTGGAAGGCCAAAAAAATCAACTACATATGAAGAAGAACTAGAAATTAAAATAATGAATTTAGAAATTGAGAATGAAAGATTAAAAAAAGGTTATCTTGTGAAAGGAGGTGGGGATCAAAAGGAATACGTTACTACATTAGACAAGAATATGAAATAATAGAAAAATTAAAAAATAAATATTCAGTAATTAAACTATGTAAAATTATGTCAGTAAGTAAATCAGGTTATTATAAATGGAAATACAGAAAAGAAAATCCTAGTTTAAAGGAAATAACAAGACAAGGTGATATAAAATTAATTAAAGAAGTTCACGATAAACACCCCTCACATGGTTATAGATGGATTAATGCTTTTATAAGAAATATAAATATGGAGTTATATTTAGTGATAATCATGTTCATTTATGTTGCAAATATGAAGGAATAAGATCTCAAGGAAAACATTATCAATGGAAAAAGCCAGGAGAAGAACAATTTAAGTTTAATAATTTAATATGGAATGGTTGGAAATATTTATCTAAGACATTTGAAGTTATTATTTCAGATATGACATCTTTTTGGGCAAATAAGACTTATTATGAATTAACATTGTACTTTGATGCTTGGAATAAAGAAATAGTTGGTTATGGCTTATCTTCTCAAAAAGGTAATGTTAAAACTTATTATGATGGTTTGAAACAAGTATTAAATCGTATAAAAAAAGAACAAACTGAAGATTTGATTACGTTGCATACAGATCAAGGTTCAGTTTATTCATCAGCGAGCTATAATAAGCTCCTTGAAAATTATAACATAAAAAGGTCAATGAGTCGAGCTGGGACACCAACAGATAATCCAGTTAATGAATCTTTAAATGGTTGGATTAAAGAGGAATTATTTATTGACTTTGGTTTAAATCATTGTACTGACATTCCTAAATTAATTGAAGAATATATTTACTATTATAATAACGAGCGTCCTTCTTATGCTTTAAATTACAAAACCCCAATTCAATTTAAAATTGAATCAGGGTTTAGATGTTTTTTATAAATTGTCTACTTTTACTTGACTAGTTCAAAATGAAGTATTTTTTAATCTTTTTTAAATTCTTTTTTTAGTTTATTTGATTTTAATAATTTATTATATTTTTTTTCATTAATAATAAGATCAAATTCTCCAATAAATTCATATACTCTTGGATTAAAAGATAATTTAAATTGATTTAATCCATAATATGGATTATTTTTTTCAAAATTACCAGCAAGACCATTTAAGTCAGCAAATTTGTATTTATCTTTATAATAATTTAAAATTTCATAATGTAAAAAATAATTAGCATTAAAATGTTTATAATTTTTATCAAATCCACTCATTACAAAAAATATTCTATTTCCATATTTTATTACTAAAGCTGCTGCTATAAATTTTTCAATTTCTTGATTTCTAATACCATTTGTAGCTTCAATAATATCATTTTTTATATTATTTAAAATTTTATCTGATTCCATTTTTTTATTTATATTGCTTTTTGTTGGATTTTTCTTTATTAATTCATTTAATTGAAAATTAATTTTAGAATATTTATTATAATCATTTTGGGCATTAACCAAATAAGTTTCATAATTAATTTTTACTAAAAATAAATCAATTAAATTGTCCTTAGCAAAAATATTAAAATAATCTTTATAATATTTTATATCTCTATTTTTCTTTTTAGCTTTTATTAAATCATAAAAATTTTTAATTTTATCATAAGAGGAAAGTTCTAATTCTAAACCTTGTTTTTTACATTTTCTTATTTTATTTCTAACATTTTTTTTAGTACAATTTAAATCAAAATTAGATAAGTTAATTACTCCATTATATTTAGGAATTAGATAATCAAAGGGATTAATTTCTTTTAAACTTTTATAGCCATTATTTTCTAAATAATTTATAATTTTAGTATTATTATTATATGTACAATCATATTTATTATTTGAAGTTTTAAATACTTCACCAATGGCTATTTCAGGATTAATTTTAATAAAAACAAAATTTTTATTTTCATAATATTTTTTTATATCATTTGTAAAATTTTTTAATAAATCAGCATCAAAATAATCAATTAAAAATCCTTTGGGTGAATATCCATAATATGCTTTCCAACCAATTTTTTTATACAAAATCAAGGCTGCTGCTTTAATTGTACCATTATAGTCTATATATCCAATAAATTCATATTCATAGCCATTTTCAGCCATTAAAAGAGCATAGTTCGAAGTTTGATGATAACTTTTTAAGGGATGAAGTTTAGCAAATGAATCAAATTCAAATAGATTAAGTTCTTTAATAGTCATGAGTATTCTCCTTTATGTTAAAATTATATCAAAAAATTAAAAAAAAGCCTAGTTGTAAATTAATTTTTTTTTGAAAGGATATATAAATGAGCAAATTTAAAAAAGATAAAAAAGCAATTCTTTTAATTCATGGTATTGCCGGAGGTATATTTGATTTAGAGGAATTACAAAGATTTTTACAATTACATGATTTTAACACTTTTTCATATACTTTAAAAGGTCATGATGATTATGATAATGTTGATCATATAACTTATAAATCTTGGATAAATCAGGCAGAAGAAATGCTTAATTTATTAATTAATAATAATTATAAAATAATTTATTTAGTAGGACATTCAATGGGTGGAGTTTTAGTTTCTTATTTAGCATCTAAATATATTCAAGTAAAAAAAATTGTATTACTTTCTCCAGCATTTAAATATATGATTTTTAAAGATAATAATTTTAATTTATTTCAATCAATAAAAGAATTTCCAAATATTTTTGAAGGTTATAAAAAAAAACAATTAATATCAAGATTTACAAGATTTCCAATTTATTTTGTATTTGAATTTATAAAATTAGTTGATAGTTTAAAAAATTGTATTAAAAAGGTAAAAATTCCCATATTAATAATTCATGGAAAAAATGATTTAATCGCCCCAGTTGAATCATCATTGTATGTATACAATAATTGTCCATCTGACAATATTAAATTAATTAAATTAGCTAATGTAAATCATGCAATATTAAAAAATAATAAAAAAAATATAATAATGAATGAAATAAATAATTTTTTTAATAAAAATATTAAATTTAAAAAACAAATAATTGACAAATAAATAAGTAAGTGTTAAAATATTCTTCTTATTTATAGGGAGGTTTATATGAATAAAAAATATTTATTATCAATTAAAAAAAATAAAAATAATGTATTTCCTCTTTTAATTAATTCGTTGAATAATAATTATATACCAGATAATTATAAAGATATAGATATTTTTACTTCTAGTTTTAAGGATGAATTAAGTTTAAAAAATGCTTTAATTAATTTAAATATATATTCTGAATTTGATTTAAATGGAATACTAATCATTGCTGAATTTGAATGTGATGGTAATAATAATTATAAATATACAAAAAAATATTGTGATAAAATAATATTTGAAGATAAAAAAAATTTAATGTCCAATAGATACTTATACGAAATTATTTTAGATATTGCTAAAGATAGTGAGATGTGCAATCATGTATATAATAAATTTATTAATACAAAAAGTTTAAATTTTAAAAATTTAATTTCTATATTTAATCAAAAGAATATAATGAATAATATTACATTTATGAAACAACAATTAATAGAAGTATTAAAAAGATTATCTTATATCGAAAAAAGAAATCTTATAATATTTATAGATGAAGAGAAAAATAAAACTAAAAAATATAAACAAAAAATTTTAGAATTAGAAAAGAGTGATATTAATGCCTAATTATCATTTATCATTTAAAAAGGGAAAAGATGAATTTAAGCACATACCTGAAAATTTACTTAAATTAGATAGGATTGATAAATTTACTACTATGTTTGAAAGTGAACAGAAATTAAAGGAATTTTTAGCAAGAAAATATGTTCCAATTAGTTTACTTAATAATGAAGATTTTAAATATAAAATTGTGATAAGTTATAAAAATAATGGTAAAGAAAAATATTTACATGTTCCATTTGGGATAGCATATAAAGAGGATTTAAAATTTTTAGATGAATATTATTTAAAAAGCTATATGCAATCCCAAAAATTAAACCCCAATTTTATATCAAAACTTTATAATAAATTTATAAAATATTATGGTGTATCAGAAATTTTAAACACTTTAAATAATCACATTAATATGTATATTAATAATAATTTTAGTCAATTTATGGGTGGTAAGAAAGAACTTGAAGATGTCATTATTAAAGATATTGATAAAGTTTTTGAAAATATTATATTTAATTATAGAAAAAATAAAATTAGTTTAATATATGAAAAAGTCTTTTCTTATTTACAATTTCATTGTTTAGCTATGTTTTGTGCTAATTATGAAAAAGAAAAAAAACTTAAAAAAGAAAAAAATTGTACTGAATTAAAAGATGACAATAATTTTCAAATAGATGATGATAAAGAATTAAATATTGATGAATACATTTTAGATGATTTTGGCAAATATAATGATGATTTTATTGAATTATCTGAAAATATTTACCATCCTGATAGTAAAAGAAAAAATTAAATTTTTTCTTTTTTTTGTTATAATTATAATGGTGGTATAATGAATAAAATAGTTATAGAATATTTATCATTTTTAAAAAATGAAAGAAATTATTCTGATAAAACAATTATTAACTACAGAAAAGATTTAGAAGAATTTTTAATATTTTTTAAAATTGATAATTATAAACAATTAGATATAACAAAAGAAGATTTAAGAAAATATTTAAGACATTTAGATGAATTAAAATATTCTTCAACAACAATCTCTAGACATTTAAGTTCTTTAAGAAGCTTTTATAATTATTTAAATGTTTTAGGATATTATGATAAAAATATTTTTAAAAATATAAAAAATCCTAAAAAACCTAAAAAATTACCTAACTTTTTACAAATAAATGAAATAGAAGAGATATTAAAAAATACTAATATTAGTAATGATATATATTTTAATATACGAAATAAGTTAATTATTGAATTATTTTACTCTACGGGAATTCGAATTAATGAATTAGTAATGATTAAATTATCTGATATAAACATTAATGAAAAGTCTATTCGCATTATGGGAAAAGGAAGCAAAGAAAGAATTGTTTATTTTGGAGAAATACTTTTTAATGATCTTAATGATTATTTAGATAATTCTAGGAAATATTTAAAACCAAAATGTGATTATTTAATATTAAATAAATTTGGAAATCAAATTACAACTAGAGGAGTTAGTAATATTTTTGAAAAAATAATTAGTAAAAGTGCTATTAAACATAAAGTAACACCACATACAATAAGACATACTTTTGCTACTCATCTTTTAAATAATGGAGCTGATCTAAAAACAGTACAGGAATTATTAGGACACGAATCTTTATCAACAACGGGAATTTATACTCATGTAAGTAATGAACGTCTTCGACAAATTTATTTAAAAACTCACCCAAGAAACTTTCACTAAGCATTGACATGAAATTAATTTATTGATAACATTTTAATGTGATAAATAATATGAATAAAATAAATAAAAAAAAGATAATATATACATTAATTTTTATAATTTTAGTTTTTATTTGTTCAAGTTTAATTTATTTTTCATTTAAAAATCAAAATAAAATAGTTACTGAACAAGCTCTTTTAAGGTATAAACAAATAAAAAAAGAAGAAAAAGTACAAAAAATAAAAACATTAAAAAAAATTAATGATTGTCTTACAAATAAAGATGAATTCAATGAAAAATATTTTAATACAAATTTAATTAATGAAATTAATAATTTTAATGATTATTTGAATAATAGTTCTAATTATGCAATTATATATAAAGAAATTAATGCAAATTTTCAAATAACTAGGAATGAATATAATTCTTTTTATGGGGCCAGTATTATTAAGGCAGCATTAGCTATATATATTTTTGAACAAGCAGAAAATGATAAAACAATATTAGAAAACAAAATTTATTATTCATCTAAATATTATATGGGTGGAGCAGGAATAATAAAAAATAATATAAAGCAATCATATACAGTTTTAGAACTTACAAAATATATGATTGAAGAAAGTGACAACATTGCTTTTTTAATGTTATATAATAATTTTAATATAAATGATGTAAGAAATTTTTGGAAAAATTTTGGTACAACTAAAACATTTATAGGAAATGATAAATTTGGTAATATTACCGCAAACGATGCTTTAATTTATATGGAAGAATTAAATAATTATTTAAATACTAAAACAGAATTATCTAAAGTCTTAGCAAAAATATTTAACAATGCTTCTAAAAATTCTTATATTGCTAAAAATTTAAATGAAGAAATTTATTTTAAATATGGAGAAACAATTCCCAATTATCATGAAATTGCCTTAGTTAATACAAAAAATCCTTATATAATTGTTATATTAACAACTAAATTTCCCAATAATCATGTAGATTTTATTAATAATATTTCAAATTATATAAAAAACATTCATAATTTGTATTATGAAAATAAAGATACATATTGTAATAACAAGTACTTAAAATAAAAAAATAAATGCTTAAATATAAATAATTATTAATGGACAAATAATATTTTTTTATTTATAATTATTTGGGGTGAAACAAATGAATATTAATGATTTTAATTATAATTTACCAAAAGAATTAATTGCTCAAACTCCATTAAAAGATCGAAGTGCCTCTCGACTTTTAGTTATGGATAAAGATAATGGCAATTTAGAACATAAAAAATTTAAAGATATTATTAATTATTTAAATAAAGGGGATGTTTTAGTATTAAATAATACTAAAGTAATTCCTGCTAGACTAATAGGTGAGAAAGAAGAAACCAAAGCAATTATTGAAATATTACTTTTAAAAGATTTGGGTAATAATACTTGGGAGTGTCTTTCTAAACCATTTAAAAGATTACATAATGATACAATTATAGTTTTTGGTAATGGGCTATTAAAAGCAAAAGTTATTTCTAAAAAAAGTGAAGGTATAGTGCATGTAAAATTATTATATAATGGAATATTATATGAAATTTTAGACAAATTAGGAACTATGCCATTACCACCTTATATTCATGAAAAATTAAATGATCAAAATAGATATCAGACTGTTTATGCCAAAAATATTGGTTCAGCAGCTGCCCCAACAGCAGGCTTACATTTTACTAATGAGTTATTAAAAAAAATAGAAGAAAAAAATGTAGAAATTTTATTTATAACTTTACATGTTGGACTTGGAACATTTAGACCAGTTGAAGAAGATGATATTACTAAGCATCACATGCATAGTGAATATTTTGAAATATCATCAGAAGTTTCAGAAAAACTTAATAGAGCAAAAGCGGAAAAAAGAAAAATTATTGCTGTTGGTACAACTACATGTCGAGTTTTGGAAACAGTAATGCATAAATATAATAAATTTAAAGAATGTAAAGAAAATACAGATATTTTTATTTATCCAGGATTTAAATTTAAAGCAATTGATTCTTTAATTACAAATTTTCACTTGCCAAAAAGTACATTACTTATGTTAGTAAGTGCTTTTACTTCAAAAGAAATGATTTTAAATGCTTATAATGAAGCAATTAAAAATAATTATCGCTTTTTTTCTTTTGGAGATGCAATGTTTATAAATAAAAATAAATGAAATTATTAATTTAAATAATTGTGTGTCTTTAAATATTTTAGTATAATAATTTTTGGAAGAGGATAATATGAATTTAAATTATAAGTTATTAAAAAAAGAAAAAAATACTAATGCTAGATTAGGTGAATTTAAAACAGTACATGGAATTTTTAAAACGCCAATGTTTATGCCAGTTGGAACAAATGCAACTGTTAAAACATTATCTAATGATGAACTAGAAAATTTAAATTGTGGAATAATTCTTTGTAATACATATCATTTGTGGTTAAGACCTGGTGAGGATGTTATCGAAAAATCTGGAGGAATTCACAATTTTATGAATTATAAAAGTGGTCCAATTTTAACTGATTCTGGAGGATTTCAAGTTTTTTCTTTAGCTAAGCCCAAAGATATAAGTGAAGAAGGTGTGAAATTTAAAAGTCATATTGATGGCCAAAATCTTTTTTTAACTCCTGAAAAATCTATTGAAATTCAAAATAAAATTGGGGCAGATATTATTATGAGTTTTGATGAATGTCCACCATATCCAGTTACTTATGAGTATATGAAAGAAAGTATTAATAGAACTTTAAGATGGGCAAAAAGAGGGAAATTAGCTCATAAAAATACTAATAATCAAGCCTTGTTTGGAATTGTTCAGGGTGGAGAATTTGCTGATTTAAGAGAGTATAGTGCTAAAAAAACAGTTGAGCTTGATTTTGATGGTTATTCAATTGGTGGGGTAAGTGTTGGTGAAAATCAAGAAACAAAATTAAAAATGATTGATTATGCCATTAAATTTTTACCAGAAAACAAATTAAGATATTTAATGGGTGTTGGAGAACCAATAGATATAATTGATGGGGTTATTAGAGGAGTTGATATTTTTGATTGTGTTTTGCCAACCCGTTTAGCTCGACATGGAAATGCATTGACATCATTTGGTAAAATAAATCTTAAAAACCAAAAATTTAAAGTTGATTTTAGTTCAATTGATAATTTATGTGATTGTTATACATGTAAAAATTATACTAAAGCCTATATAAGACATTTAATAACATCTAATGAATCGTTGGGAGCTCGTTTATTATCAATACATAATATTGCTTTTTTAAATAATTTATGTTTAAAATTACAAGAAGCTATTAAAAATGATAATATTTTAGAATTTAGAAAAAATTTTTTAAAAGATTATTATAAAAGAGGTGAATAATTTGAATAATAATAAAATTGTTATTTTTATTTTTATAATATCACTAATACTAATTATATGTGTACCAACTATTTTAAAAGTATCTGAAAGACATAAGGATGCATTATATACTGCACTTGAGAATAAAATAATCGAAGCAACTAAAAAGTGTATAAATGAAAATAAATGTTCGGAAACTGAAAATGTTAGTTTAAAAAAATTATATAATTATAATTATCTTGAAAAACTTACTGATCCAATAACAAATGAATACATAAAAGAATCAACTTATGTTGATCCTATAGATTTTAAAATTCACTATGATTAATCTTTTATTAAGATTGATCTTTTTTATTTTTTCCAATTATACTTCCAAATATAATGCTTATTAAAATAATAAAATAATATAAAATATTGCTAAAATATAGAGGAAAATTTAAAATTCTGCCAAAAATAAATAATATTAATATTATGGGTATCCCAAATTTTAAACCAATTATATAACCTTTTGATTTTCCTTTAATTCCTCTTTGAATGCCAAATATTATAGAATAAATTATTACTAAAATATAGTTTACTATAGATATTATAGTATCATTAATTATATAAGTATAATTTAAAAAGGAAAATATTAATATTGTTATTATAAATAAAGAAATTAAAATTAAAGTTTTTTTATATTTTTTTAAAAAGTTTTTCAATATTATCACCTAATAAATAATATGTATGTTTAAAAAAACTATTCATGGTCCATAATAATAATGGTGATTTTTATGGAATATTTTATAGTATTATACCGTACTTTCTTTTTTTATTTTTTTATTGTGTTATGTTATAAATTGATGGGAAAAAGAGAAATAGGACAATTAGGAGTAATAGATTTAATTGTTTCTATCCTAATTGCCGAAATGGTAGCAATAAGTATTGAAAATATGAATAAATCAATGTTTCAAACTATTTTACCTATTTCATTATTAGTTGTTTTAGAAATAGTTTTAGCTTTTATTTCTTTAAAATCTAAAGGAATTAGAAAAATACTTTCACCACATCCTTCTATAATTATTTTAAATGGTAAGGTTAATTATAAAGAAATGGTAAAACAAAGATATACTTTAGATGATTTACTACTTCAATTACGTCAAAAAGATATTCGAAGCATAGAAGAAGTTGAATATGCTATACTTGAGTCAAACGGTAAATTATCAGTTTTTAAATATGGTATACTTAAAATAAAAAAAGACTTACCATTACCTGTTATAGTGGATGGAAATATTCAATATAAAACTTTAAAATATTTAAATAAAAATAAAATGTGGTTACTTAATAATTTGGATAATCAAAATATAAAATTAAATGATGTTTTTTATGCTTTTTATAAATCATCTAAATTTTATATTATTAAGCAAGATGAAGTTTTATGAAAAAAATAATTATAATTTTATTTTTATTCTTTTTTTTATTAAATATTTCAGATGATAAAAGTGTAATGAAAAATGAAAATAATAAAATAATTGCTCTAACTTTTGATGATGGTCCAAAAGAAAAAACTACCTCAAGACTTTTAGATGAATTAAAAAAACGTAATGTACATGTAACATTTTTTGCTTTGGGAAGGCAAATTGAACAATATCCTAATATTTTAAAAAGAATAAATGATGAAGGACATTTAATAGGCAATCATACTTATAATCATTATAATTTGTCAAAATTAAACGATAACATGGTTAAAAAAGAATTAAATAATACATCAAATTTAATTTTTTCAATAACTGGTAATTATCCTAAATATTATCGTCCTAGTTATGGATCTATTAGTAAAAGACAAATTAAAAAAATAAATTTGAAATTGGTAAAATGGACTATTGATTCTAAAGATTGGAAATATCAAAATACTAAAAAAATTGTAAATAAAGTATTAAATAGTGTTAATAATAAAAATGAAATTATTTTAATGCATGATATTTATGATACTAGTATTGACGCAGCAATTATAATTATTGATAATCTTAGAACATTGGGATATAAGTTTGTTACAATTGATGAATATTTTAATTATTTGGCATAATTTTAACTTTTTATCATATTATTTATTAATAAAGGAGAAAAATATGATTAGAGATAAAATTGTAGAATTTAATAATTATTTTTATGATATATTAAATGAAGTAAAAAAATTAAAATATGATGTTGCTAAAAATAATATTTCTATTTATTTTTTTGAAGAATATGATTTTATTAATTGTTATATTATACCAAATAAAGTTTGCTTTAAATTTAAAAACAAACAAGATTTTTTAAATTATTTTAAAAATCAAGTGATTGAAATATCAAATTTAAATATTGCTGATTTAGATAATATTTTAATTAATTTAGTAAAAAAATATAATTTGAATTTTACTACTTTAAGTTTCAGTAGTGATGATAATAAAAATTATCTTTTATCAAGTATCAAAAGTAATGAAGAACTATCTACTGGAACTAATATTTTTTTATATTATGATAATAGTTTAATTAAAATGAAAAAATATAATTAAAACTTTGACAATATTTCTTAAATGTAATATATTTATCTTAAGAGGTATTTGTAGTTATGAAAAATTTATTTGAAGTTGCTAATGAAACATATGAAGAATTCTATGAAAATGATAATAAAAGGGGATATTTAGTTATTGGAAAGCAAAAATTATTCCATAAGAGTGAGTTAATTATTACAGTTCCAAAATATATTGAAGTATTTAATGGAAATTATTATAATTTTTGTATCGATGATTATTATGATATTATATTTAATTATCCTTTTAAAATTGAAGATTTTTATAAATTTCAATATCGATGTTTATTTTGGACTGATAAGTTAACTGAAAGTGAAATTCAATTATTAAATTTATTAATAAAAACAAAAGAAGAAAAAAATGTAAAAACTTTGTTAAAGTAAAAAAATACTTTATTAAAAATTTTTAAGATACTTAATAAAAAGTATTTTTTATTTTATTAATTATAAAGTATATGTTAAAATACTTATATAAATGAAGAAGGTATTTATGAAAAAAATTATTGGACTTAATGATGAAGAAGTAAATTATAGAATAAAAAAAAATCAAGTTAATTTTGATAATCAACCAAAAACAAAGAGTATAAAAGAAATAATATTAAATAATATTTTTACATATTTTAATATATTAAATTTAATTTTAGGATTTTCAATATTAATTGTAGGAATTTTTAGTGGAAAAATTTTTTATTCTTTAAAAAATTGTTTATTCTTAGGTGTTATTATTTGTAATACTACTATTTCAGTTATTCAAGAAATTATATCTAAAAAAATTATTGATAAATTATCCTTATTATCTTCAACTACTACAACTGTTTTAAGAAATGATAAGATTGTTAATTTAAATGTTAATGAAATTGTTTTAGATGATGTTATTAAATTAAAATTAGGAGATCAAATTGTTGCTGATTCTGTAATTATTGATGGAACGATTGAAGTAAATGAATCATTATTAACTGGTGAATCTGATGCTATTACGAAAAAAAAGAATGATAAACTATTATCTGGAAGTTTTGTTGTTAGTGGAACATGTTATGCTAAAGTTATAAATGTTGGAAGCGACAATTATATTTCTAAAATATCAATAGATGCTAAATATAATAAAAAAATAAATTCTATAATTATTGATTCATTTAATAAAATATTAAAAGTTATATCAATTATTATAATTCCTTTAGCAATCTTTTTATTTATTACGCAATTAAAAGTAAATAATAATGAAATTTCTACTGCAATATTTTTAACTGTTGCTGCTTTAATTGGCATGATTCCTGAAGGACTAGTTTTATTAACTTCATCAATAATGGCAGTAAGTGTTATTCGTCTTTCTAAATTCAAAGTTTTGGTACAAGAATTATATTGTATTGAAACTTTAGCTAGGGTTAATTGTATATGTATAGATAAAACAGGAACATTAACAATTGGAAAAATGAATTTAAAAAAAGTAATTCCCTTAAATTTTGATAAAAAAACACTTGATAAAATTATTAATACAATAACATATTATAGTAATGATACAAATGAAACTTTTAAAGCAATAAAAAATGTATATAATAAAAATCCTTATTATAAAGTTATTGATACTATTCCTTTTTCATCAGAAAGAAAATATTCTGTTTATAAAATTAATGATGGCTATACTTATTATTTAGGTGCTCCAGAATTTATATTAAAGAATTTTGAAGAAAATAAAGAAATTAGAGAATATCAAAATAATTATCGAATATTAGTTTTAGCTAGAAATAAAGAAAAGATGAATGTTAAAAATAATTTAGAAATTATTGGTTACTTAGTAATTGAAGATATTTTACGAGAAAGTGCTTTTAAAACTTTGCAATTTTTTTCTAATAATAAAGTTAATGTAAAAATAATTTCAGGAGATAATATTAACACTGTTATGGGGGTTGCAAGACGTTTAGAAATACCAAATTTAAAGGGAATTGATATTTCTAAAATTGTTGATGGTGATTTTGAAAAAATTATTAAAGAATACAATGTTTTTGGTAGAGTAACACCAAACATAAAGAAAAAAATAGTTCTTACTTTACAAAATTTAGGATATACAGTGGCAATGACAGGGGATGGGGTTAATGATGTTTTAGCATTAAAACAATCTGATTGTGCAATAGCAATGGCAAGTGGTTCGGATGCTGCTCGAAATGTTTCGCAATTAGTACTTTTAAATTCAGATTTTTCATCACTTCCTAAAGTAGTTGCTGAAGGTAGAAGATCAATTAATAATGTTGAAAGATCATCATCATTATTATTAGTTAAAACTATTTATTCAATATTACTTGCAATTTTTTGCATAAGTACTACTACTAAATATTTTTTTGTTCCTATTCAGCTTACGTTAATTACAACTTTTACTATCGGAATACCATCTTTTGTATTAGCGCTTGAACCAAATAAAAGGCTTGTAACTGGCGATTTTATAAAAAAAGTTGTAGGAAGAGCATTCCCCGCAGCATTTACTATAGTTTTTAATATTGTTATAATTACAATTTTTAAAAAATATTTTCATATATCAAATGATGTTTCATCATTACTTTCAGTTTTATTAACTGGAACAACAGGATTTATATATTTATATAGAATTTGTAAACCATTTAATAAATTGAGATTAGTGTTGTATTTATTCTTACTTTTAGGTTTTTCCTATTGTGCTTTATTTAAATATAAGTTTTTTAGTTTAGCTAAAATTAATTTTTACGTTATAGTTATTTATTTTGTTTTATTTATTGTCTCAATGTTTGTTTTTGATAATATTAATAATTTAGTGGAATTTATCCTTAAGAAATTAATTAAAAAAAATAAAATATTAAAAAATTAGTTTTTTAACATTTTATTTTGAATAATATATTAAATATTTAATCAGAATTAATTTTATTTTCTAAAAAATTTTTTAAATATTCATGATATGCTTTATAGTCATAGTCAATTATTTCTAATTTTTTAGGTTTATATTTTATTTTCATAGAATCTAAATAAATAGTTAATAATTTATCTGTAAGATAAGGATTCCTAATAAGAAGTGGTCCAATTAAATACGTACCATAAAAATTTTTATATACAAATCCTTCATAATTATCATTTATAGTTGAACCAGTACCACTAATAACTTTAAATAAATGATTTTTGTTTTTTTTCATTACACTAGTTCTATTTTGAAAACCAATTATATCATTGTTTATTAACTTAGTTTTAAAATGTTGTTCACCAACAATTTGAAAATCAATAATTTCTGTTATATAATCAAAAATTTTTAATGTTTCAATTTTTTCATTATTTTTTTTAATATATTGACCAAATAATTCTAAGGCAGAACCAGTTACTATAAATAATTTGTTCATATTAATTGCATTTTTTATATCATCTTTATATTTTTTAATATCATTTAATACAATTTTTTGATTTTCAAATGATCCCATTCCAATATAAAAAATATCATATTTATTAAAATCAATGTTATCATTAACAGTTAAAAAATGAATTTCAGCATTTAGACCTTTATTTTTCAAATGTCTGATTAAAGCTTGAGGATTTCCAGATTCTCCATATAAATTCATCAAATCATAATATAAATGAGCAATTTTTATAATCATTTTTGATTCTCCTTTAGTAATAATTTAATTTTATCACTCATATCAAAACATACCATTGTGTAAATATTTCCTTTAGTATCTTTTTTGATAATATTTATTAAATTATCTATATCATCTACCATAATTAATTTTTTACAATCTATATTTGAATATGAAAGACAAGTTGCAACGTCATATTTAAATCTACCAATACATAATATATGATCTATATTATCATCATCTAATAATTTAAAAGTTACATCATATAACCAAGATAAATCATTAAATTTATACCTTCGAGATACATTATCAAAACCTACTACAATAGTTTTTAATTCATTTTTAGAGTGTATGTAATTTAATGATTGATAATAAGATAAAGAATTTTCATTTTTACTTTCTAGCATTGTTAATTTTCTATTATCTATATTAAATATTTCTCCACGTTTTGGTTCAATATAATTTATATTTATTGCATCTTTAATAATTTTTTCATCAATTTTTAATTCTTTTAAAAGGGCAACAGCGGCTAATGTATAATAGGCAGCATACATTATATCTTTATTTAAATAATAATTTTTTTTATTTATTTTCATTTGCTGTTTATCTAAGTCTAAATCTGTTGCTTTATATTTAACTTTGCCTCTTGAAAAATTACATTTTTTACAATTATATATTCCTATGTGGCCATAATGATAATATTTATAGAATAATTTATTATGGCAAATTGGGCAATAGGCATTATCAATTCCTAAATTTGGGGGTATTACATAATCATATTTTGTTTTTTCTATACCATAAGTAACAATATTTTTAAACATTAATGACATTTTCATAACATGAGGATCATCAGCATTTAAAATAAGTTTAGTATCATTGGAAATTGATGATGTAATTTCATCAAATATAAAATCTGGATTTCCTGATCGCGATGGTTGATCTCTTGTTATATTTGTTACAATTAAATGAGTTAATATTTTTTTATTAAAAGCAAGTTTTAAATGTCTTTCATCAATTTCTACAAGTAAAATATCTTTTTTAAATTTTCCAGTTAAAGTACAATTTCTTAAAATTAAAGTAGTTATTCCATATATTCCATTTGAGCCAAATTTATTATATGCAACACTATTTCCATTTTTTTCTAAAACATGAGCAATTAATGATGTAGTTGAACCTTTCCCAGCTGAACCAGTAATGCCAATTACAATTTTGGGATATATTATTTTTTCTAGAATATGATGGTCTAAATCATATGCAATCTTTCCTGGAAAAACTGTAGCATTTTTCTTAAATAATTTCAATATAATTATTGATAATTTACTTAAAAAAATTAAAATTGTTTTTTTCATAATTCACCTCATGTTAATTATAACATAATTTTTATTTAAAAATATATAATAAGGTAAGTTTTTATTTTGCTTTATTGTAGTGTTACAATTGATGTGAAACATTTCTATATAAAAAAAGTAATTCAAGTCGTATAATTGAGTTAACAAAA
>CANQYB010000010.1 GCA_947627975.1 uncultured Bacilli bacterium
CATTAATATTAGAAATAGTTGAAATAGTTACTAAAAATTATGTTAAAAATTATAATTATAAAATAGATTATTCAGATATATATGATTATATATTAGATATATTAATAAATAGATGTGGACATTTATTTATTAATACAACTACCAAAAAAGATTTAAGAAAAGTATTATATATTTATTTAACAAAATATATTTATAATATAATGAAAAAAAATAATGTAGATTATGAAAAGATAAATAATAATAAAGAATATAGTTATAAAGATAATTATGAAGAAACTTATGAAAATGAATTTATAGAAAATTATTATTTTTTAACAGAAGAAGAAAGATATATATTAAAACAAATATCAGAAAATATAGAATTAGGAAAAGATTATATAAATAAAATAAAAGAAGAATTTAATTTAAAAGAAGAAGAAATTCAAGAAAAAATTAAAATAATTAGAGAAAAGATAATAAAAAGTAATTATTTAAACGGAATAGGTAAGAATAAATATTTAAAAAAATAATAAAATGATTAAATATTTGATATTTATATTGATAATATTTATAATATTTTAATGAGGTATTTATATGTTAGAAACTAGAAACAAAAGTATAATAATTAATGATAAAAAATTTAATAAAAAAAATTTCCTTGGTGGAAATTTTGAAGGAAAAGTTTATTATTATAATTTAAATAATAAAAAATATGCTATAAAAACCTACTTAAAAAGTTATTTAGAATATTATGGTATTAATGAATTAGAAAATTTAAATTTTAAACTGAAAAAAATAAAAACTAAATTCATTTTAATGCCACAATTTTTATTATATGATTCATTTACTAAAAAATTTAATTCAATTGCGACTATTTATTATAAAAACTATTATAATGATGACTTGTTTTATGATTTGAAAATTAAAGATTTTATAAATATATTATTTAAATTAACTAATGATTTTGATATTATAAGTCAAGAAAAATTAATTAGTGGTGATTTAAGTATTGATAATATACTATTTAATAATAATAATATTTATATTTGTGATACAGGATGTTTTCATTTCAGTAATATAAATTCGATAAAAATTATAAATAGACAAGATTTATATTCGTTAATTATTGATATCATAGTTGATAAAATAAATAATTTTAGTGGATTTAATAATAAAATTAATTTTTATGATGTATTATATAATAGTTATAACTATTTTTGTGAACTTGAAAAATGTAAAGATTGTTTTTTAGATTTTATGGAATATGAAACTAAAAATTATGATACTTTTCGAGATTATGTAAAACATAAAATTAAATATCTTTAAATATTTATTTAATTATGATAAAATATAAAGTAAGGTGAATGTGATGAAATATTTTTTAATTGGTTTAATAAAACTTTATCAATATATGCCGATATTGTCACATTCTAATTGTAGATTTTTTCCTACATGTTCTGACTATACAATTGAGGCTATAAAAATACATGGAGCATTTAAGGGAATAATTTTAGGAATAAAAAGGATTATAAAGTGTAATCCTTTTGGTAATTTTGGATATGATCCAGTACCAATTAAGGAGGATAAATGAAAAAAATAAAAAATTTAGGATTAATTTTAATTTTAATATTAATGACTACTGGTTGTTTTAAAAGAGATGATTTAGAAAATATAAATATTTATACCACTGTTTATCCAATTGAATATTTAATAAATCAAATATATGGTGATTATTCTGAAGTTTATAGTATATATCCTAATGGAATAGATACTAATAAATATAACTTAACTAATAAGCAAATACGGGATTATTCTAAATCAGAAATGTTTGTTTATAATGGATTAACTAAAGAAAAAAAAATTGCTGCAAAATTTATTAATAATAATAAAAATATTAAAATAATTGATGTAACTCAAGGTTTAGAATATACCAATAACGTGGAAGAATTATGGGTTTCACCAGCTAATTATCTAATGATGGCACAAAATATAAAAAATAATCTTTTAGAGTATATTTCCAATAAATATATCAAAGAAGAAATAAATACGAATTATAAAAATTTAAAGGTTAATATATCTAAAATAGATGCAGAATTAAAAATTGTTGCAGAAAATTCAAATAATAAGACAATAATTATTAGTAATAAAATGTATAAATTTTTGGAAAAATATGGATTTGAAGTTATTTGTTTAGATGAAAATGATAGTGATTTTAGTAATTTAATTGTAAAAAAAGCCCAAAATTTACTACAAACTAAAAAAAATAATTATATATTTACAAAGAGTGGAGAATCTATTAATAATACTGTTAGTAATATAGTTAAAAATACAAAATCAACTTTGATTGAACTTAAAAGTGGTACTAATTTAAGTGAAGATGAACGCAGGGAAAATATTGATTATTTAACTATTATGAATGAAAATTTAGAGTCTATAAAAAAAGAAATGTATGAATAATAAAGCTTGTAATTTTAATATTATTATAGTAAAATTATATTGAAGCTTTTTATGGAGCAGTACTCAAGTGGCTGAAGAGGCGCCCCTGCTAAGGGTGTAGGTCGGGCAACTGGCGCGGAGGTTCAAATCCTCTCTGCTCCGCCATATTAAAATATATCTTGGCCTATAATTATAGACAAGTTTTTTTTATTTAAAATTAAAAAAATATGAAATATAAGTTTTTTACATTTTTATATGCAATAAAATTTGAATGGAGTAATGAATTTTATGTTAGGTAATATATTATTATTTATTGTGTCTTTTTGTACTTTTATATCTTATTTCCCTCAAATCGTTAAATTAATAAAATCAAAAAAATCACGCAATTTAAGTATTCAATCATGGTTTTTATTTGTTGTAAGTTCCTTTTCATATACATTATATGCAATTTTAGTAAGTAAGGATGGTATGTTAATATTTGAAACTAGTTTAGAATTATTATTTTGTTTGATGACATTAATTTTAACTATTATCTATAAAAATAATTAAATATATTAGCTAATTAAATTAAAATTATTTTGATATAATTTTTTTATTTTTTAAAATTTTTAAATCATGTTATAATTTATATAGTTTAAAATACTGATTTAAAAAAACTTGATATTGCTCTTACTCATAGCTCGTATGCAAATGAACATAATACTGAAAGTTATGAAAGATTAAAATTTTTAGGTGATGCCATATTAGAAGCGATAATTAGTGATTATTTTTTTACCAAATATAATTATTCAGGAGGTAAAATGTCAAAATTAAGAGCTAGCTATGTGTGTGAATAAGCTTTAAGTTACTATTCAAAAAATTTGGAATTTATTTCTTATATAAAAATTGGAAATGACAAAAGTAAATAACACTATAGCAGCTGATGTTTTTGAAAGTATTCTTGCAGTTATTTATCTTTCAAATGAATATAATGTATCAAAAAAGTATATTTACGATATAATTATTCCGTTTATTGAAGATGAGAGGACTTTTTTTTAGAGATAATATACATTTCAATTAAAAAAAGATTAAAAAGATAATGAAAAAATTTGAAATAAAAAATTCAATAAAACATGCTAATTGCAGATAGAAGAATGATGAATGCAACAAGAATATACAATATGATATAATTTAGGAAAATAAATTTAAAATATAAATTTTTTAATTGATATATTTTATTTTATGATAATAATTGACATATATATTAAAAGAATTTTTTAAGCTAAATTTATTAATTTACTAATTATACAATAAATGTTATAATCATTATTAATGAGGTGCTTTAATTTGAAAAAGGATAAAATTGCTATATTGATTCCATGTTATAATGAATCAAAAACTATTCAAAAAGTTATAAAGGATTTTAAAAAAGTATTACCTCATTCAAAAATATATGTTTATGATAATAATTCGACTGATAAGACAGATGAACTTGCAAAAAAACAAGGTGCTATTGTTAGATATGAGTATAAGCAAGGTAAAGGTAATGTTATTAAGACAATGCTCAGAGAAATTGATGCTAAATGTTATTTAATAGTAGATGGAGATGATACATATCCTGCTGATGTTGCAAAAGAAATGTGTGATTGCATTTTAAGTAAAAAAGCTGATATGGTAATAGGTGATAGACTATCTTCAACATATTTTAAACAAAATAATAGAAAATTCCATAATTTTGGAAATAAATTTGTTAGATTTTTAATAAACAAAATTTTTAAAAGTGATATAAAAGATATAATGACAGGCTATAGAGCAATAAGTTATCGATTTGCAAAAGGATTTCCTATTATGTCTAAAGAATATGAGATAGAAACAGAAATGACTATTCATGCAGTTGAAAAAAATTATAAAATTATAGAAATACCCGTAATGTATAGAAATAGGATAGATGGTTCAATTTCAAAATTAAGAACATTTTGTGATGGATATAAAATTTTAAAAATTATAGTTCAACTATTTAAAGAATATAAACCTTCATTGTTTTTTAATATATTTGCTACTTTAATATTAATAATGTCCATAATATTTTTAATTCCTATTTTTATAGAATATTATAATACAGGCTTGGTTCCAAAATTTCCAACACTTATTGTATCGACAATGTTATTAATAATGTCACTTTTATTATATGTTACAGGAATTATTTTGCAAACAATAGTTAATAAAAACAAACGAATATATGAATTAATTATGAATCAAATGCGTAAATAAAATAATATTTTTGGTGGTAAGTATGAAATTAAAAAAATTTTTTATTAGTATATTTTTTTCAATATTAGTCTTTTTAATAATATTTAAAGTATCAAATCAGAATATTATTCATACAATTATATTTTCTGTTTTTTCGTTTATACTAAATTATAACTCATTTGCCATTTATAGTAGTAAAAAAGATAAATTTTTTTATATTTTATTTTCATTTATTTTTTCATTTTTTCAAGTTATAGGTTATAATTGTTTTAATTATGAAGTTAGTAATATAGGAAATATTAAAACTTGGGTATTAATACTAATTTTGACTATTAGCCTTTATAATGTTATAAAAGTTATATTTAATTTTAATGTTAGAAAATTAAAAGATTTTAAATTATCGATTAATTTTTTTAATAATAAACATTTATTTTTAATAGTGTTTTTATTGATATTTATTTCTTGGTTACCTGTAATTATTAAATTTTATCCTGGAAATTACTCATATGATGTTGAATATCAATTAATGATGTATACTAATAAAGTAACATTTTCACAATTTCACCCGGTTATTCACACATTAATACTAGGGATTTTTATCATAAATTTTGATAATTTGTTTTTTTATAGTTTGTTTCAATCTGTTTTAATGGCATTAATTTTTTCCAAAACAATAGTTTATTTAAATAAAAAAAATTTTTCCAAAACTTTGAATTTAATATTTTTACTTATTTATATGTTTTTACCAACTCATGTTATAATGGCAATAACTACAACAAAGGATGTTCTATTTTCAGGAATATTTATGTTAGCTATTATGAAATTTATTGATATAGTAGAAAGTTATGGGTTGTCTTTAAAATCTAAAAAAAATTTAATTTTTATTATAATTATATTATTTTTATTATTGATTTTTAGAAATAATATGTATTATGCATTAGTTGTAAGTATACCTTTTATGATTTTAATTTTTAGAAATAGTTTAAAAAAAATTTTTATAATATTTCTTGCTTCTTTAACATTATTTTTTTCATATAATTTAATTTTGACTAATGTATTTAATGTTGAACCACAATTGGAATCAGAAAGTCTAAGTATTGTTATGCAGTCTTTTGCAAGAGTTTATAAGTATGAACATTTAAACAATGAAGAAAAAGAGAGAATAGAAAATTTGTTTTTACCTAAAACATTAGAAAAATATAATTCAAGAATATCAGATCCTATAAAAATAAACTTTAATAATAGTATATTAAAACAAGATTTAATTGGATATGTGAAACTTTATTTAAAATATATGTTTAAATATCCTATAACAATATTGGATTCATGGTTTAATATGTTTTATAGTTATTTTTATAACTATGATGTTTTGCCACAAGGATGGCAAAAAAAATATATTGAGGTGAATTGCATTAATAATTTTGAAAAAAGTCAAAATTGTTCTGAAAATAGAGTTTATGTAACATACAAAAATTTATTAGATAAAGCAAAATACCAAGAAATACCAATTTTAAGAATATTAATGAATAGTTCAACATATATTTATATTTTAATAATCTTAATATTTAATATAATTAGAAAGAAAAAATATGAGTTGTTATTTCCTATCATTCCACTTTTTATGTATTTCTTAACTGACTTGCTTGCCCCTGTTGCGTTAATGAGGTATGTATATCCAATTTTAGTAAGTTTTTCACTTATAATTTATTTATTTGGAAAATCGAATGATTCAAATTAAATTTTGTATATTTGTAAATGATGTGAAACATATTAATTTGTCACTTTGCCTAGTTGTTTAGTAGTATCATATTGATTTAGAAATATTTTTAATCTTAATTTATACCATAATTTGCAGAGAGTAATACGAGGATTTCTTCTAATATAATTTTAAATCTATTTCAGTTCTAAATTAGTGTAGACATTAGGATGAGGAGTAAGAGGGCGGTATGATTTATCAATTAAAGAATCTTTAATACCATCATGTTCCATCTAAATAAAGAAGATTTGGAAATATGATAAACTTTCTACAAACATATGCCGCTTTATTTTCATTTCTATATGCTTTTACAGAATAAAATTTAGTGTTTAAGTTATGTGGTAATGCTTTGTGATATAATATACATATAATTTATTTACTTTTGTAATTTTTTTCGTTAATTCAATTATACGACTTTTTTTATATAAAAATGTTTCACATTAATTGTAACTACAAATTATTTAGATATAATATATTTTTTTTATTTTGTAAAATTTTTAAATCATGTTATAATTTATATAGTTAAGGATGATAAATATGATAGAATTGCTTCAAAAATTTAACATTAATAATATTGATTCAGAAAAACTTGATATTGCTCTTACTCATAGCTCGTATGCAAATGAACATAATACTGAAAGTTATGAAAGATTAGAATTTTTAGGCGATGCCATATTAGAAGCGATAATTAGTGATTATTTTTTTACCAAATATAATTATTCAGAAGGTAAAATGTCAAAATTAAGAGCAAGCTATGTGTGTGAACAAGCTTTAAGTTACTATTCAAAAAATTTGGGATTTATTTCTTATATAAAAATTGGAAATGGTATTAGTAAAGTAAATAATACTATAGCAGCCGATGTTTTTGAAAGTATTCTTGCAGTTATTTATCTTTCAAATGGATATAATGTATCAAAAAAATATATTTATGATACAATTATTCCATTTATTGAAGATGAAAAGATTTTTTTTGGAGATTATAAATCTATTTTACAAGAATTAGTACAAACAGATAAAAAATCATTAGAATATGTATTAATTAAAGAATCAGGTCCAGCTCATGATAAAAATTTTATTGTTGAAGTAAAAGTAGATGGATTGATTTTTGGTAAAGGATATGGAAAATCAAAAAAAGAAGCAGAACAAAATGCTGCATATGAAGCAATAAAAAAGCAAGCAAAAAAATAGGTGATATTTATGAAGTTATTAAAAATTAAGGCACAAGGATTTAAATCTTTTGCAGATAAAATAGAAATAAATGTTGAAGATGGAATTACTGGTATAGTTGGACCAAATGGTAGTGGTAAAAGTAATATAGTTGATGCTATTCGCTGGGTTTTAGGAGAACAATCTATTAAAGCTTTACGTGGCTCTGATGGCATGACAGATGTTATTTTTTCGGGGAGTAAAAGTAGAGAAGCACATAATAGATGTTATGTATCTTTAACTTTTTCTAATAAGGATCATTATTTAAAAAGTGAATATGAAGAAATTGAAATTAAAAGAGTATTGTATAAGACTGGTGAAAATGATTATTTTATAAATAATGTAAGAGTAAGATTAAAAGATATTATTAATTTATTTTTAGATTCCGGTGCCTCTAAAGAATCATTTAATATTATTTCTCAAGGAAATGTAAAAGATGTTATAAATTTTAAACCAGATGATAGGAAAGCAATATTTGAAAGTGCTGCAGGAGTTTTAACTTATAAAAAAAGAAAAGAAGAAACTACAAAAAAAATAATGAAAACTAATGATAATATTGAAAGATTAGAATTACTTATTAACGAATTAAAAAAAACATTAGATCCATTAGAAGAAGACGCAGAAAAAGCTTTAAAATATGAGAAATTATATGAAGAATTAAAGGAAAAAGAAATAGCTATCTTAACATTAGATATTGAAAATTTAAATGATTTATATCATGATACTTTAACTAAAATTGAAAATATCAAAAATAAAATAGTTGAATTTCAAGTAAAAAATTCTGATAGTTTTACTAAATTAGAAAGTTTAAAATTAAAACAAATTAAGTTAGATGATGATATATCTTTACTTAATGATGATATAATTAAATTAAATAAAGAAATTTCTGAATTGAAAAGTGAAAAACAAATTACAATTGAAAGACAAAAATATGAAGTTGATGATATAGAACTTGAAAATATCATTATAAATCTTAAAGAAAACAAACTGAAAATAGAAAGTAATATAATTCAAATAGAAAATGAAATAAAAAAATTAAGAGGTAATATAAAAGAATATACAGAAAATAAAAATAATCAATTAAAAAAATTAGATAGTGAAATTACTAAAATCAATCAAAATAAAAATGAATTATTTTTAATTGAAAAAAATATTAATTTAACTAAAAATAAAATAGAAATATTAAATTCTAATATTGAAAATAATTCTTCTGCTCCTTATTCTGTAAAAGAAGTTTTGAAAAATAAAAATTTAAAAGGTATTCATTCAACTATTTCTAATTTAATTGAAACAGACAGTAAATATTTAAATGCTATTAATATTGCCTTAGGTGCAGCTAATAATTTTTTAGTGGTTGATAATGAAATAAGTGCTAATGTAGCTATTGAATATTTAAAAAAAATAAAAGGTGGAAGAGCTACTTTTTTTCCTCTTAACATTATTAAAAAGAAAAATATTGATTCATTTATTTTAGACAAAATTAAAAATATAGATGGATTTATTGATGTTGCAGCTAATCTTGTCAAATATAAATTACAATATGAAAATATCATTTATAACCAATTGGGAAATGTAATTGTTTGCAATAATTTAAAGAATGCTCATGTAATTAGTAAAATAATTGATTACAAATTAAGAGTAGTAACACTTGATGGAGAAATTATTCACCAAGGTGGATTTATATCAGGCGGTAGTTTTAAAAATTCTTCCTCAATTATTTACGATAAACAAATTATAGAAGAAGAAAAACGTAAATTGAAAGATTTATTAAAAGAAAAAGAAACTGAAGAAAAATTATTTTTAAATAGTGAAAATAATGAACAATTATTAAGAAAAGAATTAGCTAATATTGATAGTGAGATAGTGAAGTTAAATAGTGAATTAAGTCAGAAAAATGAATTTTTAGACGAAAGTAAAAATAAATTAATAGATATCGAAAATGAGCTTAAAAGAACTATTTCTTCTAAAAATAATGACGTAAATTCATATTTAGATAAAATAATGGAGAATTATTATAATCTTTTAAATAAAATAAAAAATAAAAATATGAAATTAGAGGATTTGAAAAATTTAAGAAGTAATATAATTATGGAAATATCTGAATTAGAAAAAGATATAGCTAAAGAAAATAGCAATTATTCCAAATTGCAACAAGATGAAAAAAAATATGAAATTGATTTGTCTAAATATGAAATTAAATTAGATAATTGTTTAAATATTTTATCTGAAGAGTATTGTTTAACTTTTGAAAAAGCTAAAAAAGACTATTCAATTGATATTGATGTTGAAAAATCTAGAGCTGAAATAATTAATTTAAAAAATGCAATAAAAAAATTAGGAAATGTCAATTTATCATCTATAGATCAAAGAAATAAAATTAAAGAAAGATATAATTTCTTAAAAATGCAAAAAGATGATTTAGTTAATTCCATTTCTAATTTAGAAAGTATTATAAGTGAAATGGATGAAATAATGAAAGATAAACTTTTTACTACATTTGAAAAAATAAGATTGGAATTTAAAGATATTTTTAAAGGTATTTTTAAAGGTGGAAAAGGAGATTTAATTCTCACTAATCCAAATGATATTTTAAATACTGGTATTGATATTATTGCTGAACCACCTGGAAAAAAAGTTAGTTCAATTGGTCTTTTATCTGGTGGAGAAAAAACATTAACTGCTATTGCATTGTTATTTGCTATTATAAATGTTAAAACTGTTCCTTTTTGTATATTAGATGAAGTTGAAGAAAGTTTAGATGAATCTAATGTTGATATTTTTGGAAAGTATTTGCAATCTAAAAAAAATCAAAGTCAGTTTATTATTATAACTCATAAAAAAAGAACAATGGAATATACTGATGTTTTATATGGTATTACTATGCAAGAATCAGGTGTATCAAAAATTGTATCTGTAAAATTAGATAATATAGATTAAAAAAACTTAAATTATTATTTTAATTTAAGTTTTTTTATACTAAATATGTGATAAACATTGCAATAGTACCTGCAACCATTAAAATGAGCATAGCCCATACAATTATTTTTTGACCTTTTCCCATATAATCACCAATTTAATTTAATCATAAATTTTTATATTTGTAAATATATTTTTAATGGGTGATAAATATGAAACTTTTTAGGACAAGCCTTAAAAAAAATAAAAATATATTTATGTTTTTATTGTTTATTTTTATAATTGGTTTTATATTTGGAATTATTTATTATTTTAAATTACCACAAATTACTAAAAATGGTATAAATGATAATCTATTAGAAATTACTAAAAATCTAAAAACAATTCATTTAAACTATTTTTTTTATCATAATATAATTTTTTTACTAATTTTCTTTTTATCTTTTACTGTAATATTTTTTCCAATTATTTTATTTTATTTATTTTATGAAGGTGTAACATTAGGATTTTCATTTATTATATTTTTGGCTTCATTTAAAATTAGTGGCTTATTTTTTGCAATTATATTATTTTTATTAACTAAAATGATATATATTATTTTCATTTTTTATATGATATTTAATTCATATAATATTTGTAAAATAATGATTGTTTTAATATTAAAGAAAAATAATAATATTAATTTAATGTTTAAAATATTTTTTCAAAGACTTATTATTATTCTTTTATTTATATCAATTTATAATATATTTTTATATTTTTTTGGATCAAAAATATTATATTTATTTAAATTTCTTTTAAAATAAGCAAAATATTGTTATAATTATTAATGGTGAATTAAATGAAAAAAGTTTGCATTGGAATGAGTGGGGGAGTTGATTCTGCAGTTGCTGCATATCTTTTAAAAAATGAAGGCTATGAAGTTATTGGCTTGTTTATGCGAAATTGGGACAGTACAGTAAATAATGATATAAAAGGTAATCCTAATTTAAATAATGATATATGTCCCCAAGAACAAGATTATAATGATGCATTAAGAGTTTGTAAGCAATTAGATATACCCTTATATAGAGTTGATTTTATAAAAGAATATTGGGATTATGTTTTCACATATTTTTTAAACGAATTAAAATTAGGCAGAACTCCCAATCCTGATTTAATGTGTAATAAATATATAAAATTTGATTTATTTATTAAAGAAGCCAAAAAGTTGAATGCTGAATATTTTGCGACTGGACATTATGCAAACACACATGATAATAGATTATATAAAGCAGTTGATCAAAATAAAGATCAAACTTATTTTTTAGCCCAAATATCAAATGAACAATTACAAAATGTAATTTTTCCTCTTGGAAATATAGAAAAAAAAGAAGTAAGAAAGATTGCAAAAGAACAAAATTTAGTAAACGCTTCTAAAAAAGATTCCACTGGTATATGTTTTATTGGTGAAAGAAATTTTCAAAAATTTGTACAAAATTATTTACAAAAAAATCCCGGAAATATTATTGACATTGAGTCAAAAAAAATTATTGGTACCCATGATGGATTAATGTATTATACAATAGGACAAAGGAGAAATGTGGGAATTTCTGGCTATTCTAAAAGACATTATGTTGTAGGTAAAAACTCATTAAAAAATGAACTTTATGTTGCTTTTGGAGATGATTCAAAATATTTATTATCTGATGAATGTTTGTTAGATAATGTTAATTTTATTAGTCCTTTAAGACCTAATAAATGTAGCGCTAAATTTAGATATAGAGGTGAAGAATATCCTGTTAGTATTAAATATTTAAATAATAATGAAATTATTGTAAAGTATAAAAATGTAAAATCTGTTACTCCAGGGCAAGCTTGTGCTCTTTATTTAGAAAATGAATGTTTAGGTAGTGGAATTATTAAAGAAGTTAGAAAAAATAATCAAAAAATATGGTATATAAATTAATCATTTGACATTTTACGTTAATAGTGTTATATTAAAATACAAATTTAGGGGGATATTTATGAAAGATTTATCGCAATTAAAAGAAATAGAAATTTTACTGGATGAAATAAACGAATTACAAGATGATTTAGATGGTTTACAATTTTTTAATATTTTAAATCATGAATTAATAGTTGACTATAATAAATTAAATTTAGATTTATTTAATTTATTATATGATTGTCAAGAAAGTTTGCAATTTTTTCGTAATATTTGTAAATCAAAAATATTGATTTATCTATTTGGATTTATAGGATCTATTATATTAGCATTAAATAATAGTTATATGGTTATACCTATTTTAGCATCTATTGTTTTTAATTTACCTCTTAAAAAAATGGCAAAGAAAATTAAAAATGATATAAGTGAACTAAAAAAAAGATATAACTATTTAAAAATTCAAATAGACAAAATTGTTGATTCTATTTTAAACTATGAAAAAGAAAATACTGATGATAAATATAAATCTAATAGCATTAATGATAAAGAAAAAACATTAAAATATAGTTTAGATTGTAGTAAAGATATTAATTTAAACAACTTTTTAATCGAAAATGATAATAATGTAAAAGTAAAAAGAAAGATTAAATAATTTAAAAGTTTAATCTTTTTTTTGATTTAGTTGACACATATATGTTAAGTGGTATATAATTAATATGTAAAATAGAAAGTAAGAGGGTAGAAAATGAAAAAACTTAATGAATTATTGCAAGAATTAGGAATATCAAAAGTCAGACTTGCTAAATATTTGGGAGTTTCTCGTCAAATGGTATATAATTATCTTGAACTTGAGAATATGAATAAATGGCCTAAAGAAAAAAAGATTTTGTTATATAAATTACTTGATATTGAAGATGATGATAATGGAACATTTGGTAATATTAAAGTTACAACTGATTATTTAATGAAAGTAGAATCAAGATTAAATTTAGGTGTAAAATCAACAAGTGATTTAGAAAATTATTTTGATTTTAATGGTTTAAAAAAAGAAGAACAGACATTAATTTCTGATATCACTTACCTACTAAAAGAAAAATTGATAGAGGAGGATAAAAGAAATGAAAATTTTTATGCTTTTACCTATCTATATCACATATTACAATCTATTGATAATGTACCAGAAATAAAATATTTATTTGGATATCTATCTAAAACAACTGGATTTGTTGATCCAAATGAATTTAAATTTAATGAAGATAAACAATTTATTTTTGAAGGCATAATTCATTCTGCTTTAACTTTATATAATAGTGGTGGGGCTTCAAAAAGTAAATTAATTGATTCACATAAAAGATTTGTTCAAGAAATTGAAGAAAAAAAAGAAGAAAAACTATCTAGAACACAACAATTAAATACAACTAAAGTTCAAGCTTTAAAAGAACTTGGTTATACAGAGATTAATGAGGATAATGCTGCTGAAGTATTTGAAAAAATAGCTGAAATTCAATCAAGAAAAGTATAATTTCTTGATTTTTTTAATATATTTTAAACTTCTTATAATATATATTATGTTAACCAAAAAGTATTAAGATAAAAAATGATTAATAAGTATTACTATCACACCTAATAATATGCCTAAAATAACCATTTTTTCTTTTTTGTAAGATAATGCTTCTTTTAATAATTCATTTATTGATAATGTTACCATAATTCCTGCTACAAATAATAATACATAACTTATAGTAATTATAGATATATACTTACTTAAAAATAAAAACGCTATTATTGCACCAACTGGTTCAGATAAACCAGATATTAAAGTATGTTTAATTGCTAATCCTTTAGAATTAGTTGAATAATATATGGGTATTGCAATTGCAATACCTTCGGGAATATTATGCATCATTATTGCAATTCCTAAAGTTATGCCCAAACTAATATCTTGATATGATGCCATAAATGTTGCTATACCCTCAGGAAAATTATGTAACATTAAGGCTAACATTGAAAGTATTCCAATTCGATATAAACTACTCCCCTTTTCTTTATTTTTAGATATTTTTTTATTTATTAAATTAGTTACACTATATCCTAAAATAAAGCAAATAATTGATAAAATGCTACCAGTTATTAATTTATATTTATGAATAATATTAAAGTATGAATTAGGTATTAAATCTGTTATTGATATACAAATCATTACACCAAGAGAAAAACTTAAACAAAAAGCTATAAAACTATTTATTTTTTCTTTTTTTATTTTAAAAAAAATTAGAAAACTACCTAAAACAGTTGATAAACCTGCAATTGATGAAATTAATAATGGATATATTATTTTCATTTAACTCCCCCACTATTAAATGTTTATGTATATATTATTTTATTAATTCTTAAAAAAGTTTATATTTCATCATTGATTCTTAAATTATTAATACCTATTTTATAATAATTATCAATATTATTTCTAGTTATTTCTTTATAAAAATAAATAGTCATTATATTGTCTTTTACTTTAAATTTAAATTTATTATTAAATTTGTCTACTAAATAATTATTTTTATTTTCAATATTTAAAAACTTTTCTAAATTAAATTTAGATATCATAACCTCAGGAGTTGATTTTACTATTATTTCAAGATTAGGATGCTTTTTATATCTTTTATGATAATTATCAATAAGTTCTTTAATTTGGTTATCATTAAGTTCATACGATAAACAGACTTTTTTTACATTTAATGAATGGAGGAATGCTACTGAATATGAATTAACTACATTTAGTGAAAAATCTGTACATACATTATGATATTTATAAATTGATCCTAAATCATTAACTAACACTGGTTTGTCTATATTCTTTAAATTTTCAATTACTCTAGGTAGTCTTAAACTTACATTCTTATTAATAAAATTATATAATGAAAATGAAGTATCTTCGACATAATAATAATCAAAATTCTTATATTTTTGGTATTTTTGTTTTGAATTTATTAATACTCCTTTTTTTCTTTCAACGGGAAAATTTGGAACATTAATATAATATTTTTCTTTTTTAAATGGAATATTATATTGTCTTTTTAATATTAATTTTGAAATTGCTTTTCTTCTTAAATCATTTAATTCTGAAATTTTTATATATATTTTTTCTGGTAAATTAATTTTTAAATTTTTAAATTCAAAAAAAGTATTTCCAGTTTTTCTTAATTGTAATTCTATTCTTTTTATATCTGTGCCATTATTTGCTGCAATTTCATAATTTTTTGTACTTATTTTTACAATATTTTTCAAATTATCTTCAATTTTAAAAACTAAAGTGTCTTTATCTTTGAATAAATAGCCATTAACAGCTATTTTTTTAGTTTTATTTATATTTATATTAATTTCCTTTATTTGATTAAAATCAGTTGTTTTAACTACTTTGTCCCCTACTTTTACGTTGAGCTTTTTATATATTCTAATTATATTTTTTTTAATTGCTTTAAATTTAGTAACAATAAAACCAATATCATCATTTTTGGATATAATTCTAATGCCATCATTAATATTTAAATTATCACTAAGCATTATTTCTATGTAGTTAGTATTAACATTAATAATTTTACCTATTTCTATTCCCATATGATTTGGTCTAAATTTATTTATATAATGATTATTACTTTCATTAAAAATAAAACCTTTAGTAAATTCTCTGTTATATACTTTTTTTAAATCTAAAATATCTTTATTATTAATTATTATTTTTTTCTTTTGATAATAATAATCTATTATTTTTCTATATAATTGTGTAACTTGATATACGTATTCTTTTCTTTTCATTCTACCTTCTATTTTTAAAGAAGTTACTCCACTTTCAATTAAATCTTTTATATAATTTATTGTATTTAAGTCTTTAGTACTTAAATAATAATTATTTTCGATAAAATTGTTATTTGAGCTAATGTAATATTTTTGTCTACAACATTGGGCACATAATCCTTGATTACCACTTCTTTTACCAATTAAACTACTCATTAAGCAATTTCCAGAATATGATATACATAATGCCCCATGGACAAAAACTTCTAATTCTATATTAGTATTTTTTTTAATTTTTTTTATTAAATTTATAGGTGTTTCTCTTGCTAATACAACTCTTTTTATCCCAAGTTTTTCAAGCAATTTTGCACCTTCTAAGTTATGTATGTGCATTTGAGTTGAAGCATGAATTTCTAAGTTAGGATATATTTTTCTTACTAAATCCATCATTCCTATATCTTGTAGAATTATTGCATCAACATTATTTTTATGTAAAAATTCAACTAATTTTAAAAATGAATTAATTTCATTTTCATAAATTAAAGTATTTAAGGCAACGTATATTTTTACTCCATATGTATGGCAATATTTTATTGCTTCAACTATTTCATCATTTGTAAAGTTTTGTGATAAAGCTCTGGCACTAAACAATTTAGTACCTACATAAATTGCATCAGCACCAGCGTTTATAGCAGCCTTTAAAGTTTCCATATCTTTAGCAGGAGATAATAATTCTACTTTTTTCATAAATTGTCACCTCATTATAATTTTAACATAAAAAAATTAATCTATTGATTAATTTTTATTACTTTAGTTTTTTCTTGAACATTAGTTTCTATATATGATAATTGATTAATTGCTTTTTCTTTGGCATTTGGATATATTCTTTCTTCATTTAATATTGCAATATTTAAATTTTCAATATTTAAATTGTCTTGGTTATTTGCTTTTGCCTGTCCAAAAGCATTATCTATAATTCCTATAACTAAATCAGGATTATTGCATAAATCTAAAATATTTCGATTTTTTTGTTCTGTTAAATTTATTAATATATCAATTATTTTTTCTATATTTAAATTATTAATAGATATATTAAAATAATTACTATAATTTTCCAAAGTATTAAGTATTATATTATAAAGTAAATTACCTTGAGGCTCTTCAACAATTATTTTACTAAATCTTCGTTTTAAAGCTTGATTGTTAAAAAATTCATTATATTCTTCGTCAGTAGTCGAACCAATAATTTTAATATTTTCACGATCAATTGCATTTCTTAAAAAATTAGCAACATGTATTTCATCATCGCTACAAGAACCACTTATAAAAATTTCATGTATTTCATCAATAAATAAAATGCAATTTTCACTTTTAGCATAATTCATAATTTTTGTAAATTTTTCTTCAAATTGACCTCGAAATTTAGTGCCAGCTACAAATTCTGATGAAGTAATTTCCAAAATTTTTTTATTACTAATAAAATTAGGAACGTTATTAATTTTAATATTATATGCAAGTTTATCTACAATAGCTGTTTTTCCTACCCCACTTTTACCAACAAGTATAGGATTTTTCTTTAAACTTGCTAATATTTGGATCACTTTTAGCATTTCTTTTTCTCTACCAAATGTTGGATTAATATTATATTTATCATTAATAATTGTCCCATATTCGGAGTCAACTATATTATTATTCTCTTTTTTTTTCATATTATTAATATTTAAATAATTTTTTTGAAATTCATTTAAATTGATTAAATCACCTTGGATATAATTGTGTAATGCATTATTAATTTCCTTATATATAATATTAATTCCTTTTTGGGCAATATAGCCATTATTTATTAATATAGATAAGCTATCAGCACTATTAAATGGTAAGGACATAATACTTATTGGGTCAAAACAAAAAGGTAGTTTTTTTATATTAATTTTTGAGTCATAATAAATTGGATATAAAGTACCAGTAATAATATCTTTAAAATAATTGTTTTTTCGTTTAGCTATAATTATTTCACTTATATTTAAAGTATTAGAGTTTGAAACTTTTACTACAAATAAATTTTTTAAGGAAATTTTTTTATTTTCATTCATTAAAGCACTTCCTTTTAATTTCTTATTTTAAATTAAAATATAATAAATTACAAGTAATTTTTAAATATTAATAACCAAAAATTTCCATTATTTATTAGAATTATTATTTTAAATTAGTCCATAATAATAATGGGTGGTGAGAATAATGAGTAGAGCAAAAAATCAATCAAGAAAAAATGCTAGATCTTCACAAAATAATAATAACAATAAAAGATCTAATAATAAAGGAAATAAATCAAATGCTAGAAATTGCGAAAGCAAATAATTAAAAATTTAAATTTTTTAATATTGACTATGAGGATGAAATTCTTCATAGTCTTTTTTTACTTTATCATTTATTAAATGAGCATATATTTCAGTTGTTGATAAATCAGAGTGCCCTAATAATTCTTGAATTATTTTTAAGTCTGCTCCATTATTTAAAAGATGTGTAGCTACAGAATGACGTAAAATATGTGGAGATATTTCTTTTTTTATACCTGCAATTTTAGCTTGTTTTTTTATAAATTTAAAGAAAGATTGTCTAGAAATTTTTTCCCCTTTATAATTTATAAATAAGTAATCACTATCTTTATTTTTCAATATTAAATCGCGATATTTTTCCAAGTATATTTTTAAATATTTTTCAGCAATATCTCCAAAAGGAATAATTCTTTCTTTACTACCCTTACCCATAACTCTAATAAATGAGTTAGTCATATCAATATTTGAAAGCTTTAAAGAAGTAAGTTCTGATACTCTAACCCCTGTTGCATAGGCTAGTTCAATCATTGCTTTATCTCTATAGTCATATGGTTTTATTAAATTAACATTTAAAAGTCTAGAAACTTCTTCAATTGTCAAATAATTTGGTAATTTTTTTGGTGTTTTGGGTTTTAATATATTAATAGTCGGATTTTTATTAATGATATTTTCTTGATATAAATAGTTATAAAATGCTTTTAAAACAGTAATATAATGTAAAATTGTTAAAACACTTTTATTTTTATTTTTACTATCATTAATAAATTCTATAATATCACTTTGTTTTGCCTTTAGTATTTTATCTTCTTTAATGAAATCAACATATATTTTTAGATTGTAATAAGTAGAATCAATAGTATTTTTACTTAATTTTCTTTCATATTTTAAATAATCTAAAAAATCATTTATATATTTATTCATTAATATCACCTTTATAAAGTTATTTTATCATATTTATGGTATAATTATAAGTGGTGATTATATGGAACTTTTAGCTAATAAAATTAGACCTACTAAATTAGACGAAATTATAGGTCAAAATCATTTAATTGGCAAAGGAAAAATACTAACAAATTTAATTAAAAATAAAAAAATGTTTTCTTTAATATTATATGGAAATCCTGGTTGTGGGAAAACTTCTATAGCTAATGCCATAGTTAATGAACTTGATATAAAATATCGTTTTTTAAATGCAACAGTTAATTCTAAAAAAGATTTTGATGTAGTAATTGAAGAAGCTAAAATGTATAATGAAATGATTTTAGTTATTGATGAAATTCATCGAATGAATAAAGATAAACAGGATTTATTACTACCTTATATAGAGTCTGGTTTGATTATTTTAATTGGACTTACTACATCTAATCCTTACTTTTCAATAAATTCTGCAATTAGAAGTAGATGTCATATTTTTGAAGTAAAAAATTTGTCAATTATGGATATTTATAATGGTCTTAAAAAAATTACTAAAGAAAATAATATTATGATTGAAGATGAAGCAGTTAAATATATTTCCTCTTTATCTCAAGGAGATTTTCGATATGCTATTAATTTAGTTGAACTTGCTAATACTTATAAAAAAAATATTACAATTGACGTTATAAAGGAAATTAATCCAAAAGCTAATCTTATTGCTGATAAAAACGAAAATGGTCATTATGATGTAATATCGGCATTTCAAAAATCAATAAGAGGATCTGATATAGATGCTTCATTGCATTATTTAGCACGATTAATTGAAGCAGGAGATATTGACATTATTTTTAGAAGACTTTTAGTTATAACTTATGAAGATATTGGACTTGCTAATCCTTCGATGGGACCTAAAGTAATGGCAGCAATTAATACTGTTGAAAGGATTGGAATTGATGAGGGAAAAATTGCTCTTGCAAATGTGGTAATTGAACTTGCTTCATCTCCTAAATCTAATTCTGCATATATTGCTATTAACGAAGCTATTAATGATATAAAAAAAGGAAATTCGGGGGAAGTTCCTAACAATATTAAAACTCATTCAAAAAATTATTTATATCCTCATGATTATCCAAAATATTATGTTAAACAAAATTATATGCCAGAAAAATTAAAAAATAAAAAATATTATTATAAAAAAAATAATAAATATGAAAATAATTTAAATTTAATAAATAAGGAGATGAAATCATGAAAATAAGTATAATTGGTACAGGTGTTTTTGGCCTTGCAATTGCTTGTAGTTTAGTAAAAAATAATAATAATGTATTAATGTGGGCTGAAAGCGAGGAAACTATAAATAAAGTAAAAAGTAAAGAATTTGCTAAGAATAATTTTCGACTTCCAAAAATAGATTTTACAACTTCTTTAGAAAATGCCTTAGAAAATAGTAATATTATTTTTGTTGTTGTAGCTTTAAAATACTTAAATAATACTTTTAAAGAAATGAAAAAATATTTAAATGATAAACACATAATTTGTATAGCAAGTAAAGGTATTGATTTTACTACTACTTTATTTCCTCATGAAATTGCTTTAAAATATGTTAATAAGGATAATATATGTGTTATTTCTGGGCCAACATTTGCAATTGATCTTGCAAATAATAATCCTATTGCATTTTCGATAGCTGGTTCTTTAAAATCATGCAATATTGTAAGTAAAATAATGGTTAGTGATTTAGTTAAGGTAAGAAAAACAAAAGATATACTTGGTATAGAAATTTGTGGAGCTGTAAAAAATGTGATTGCTATAGCATCAGGAATTATCACTGGTCTTTCCTATACTGAAAGTACTAGAGCTTTTTTAATAACTGAAGCAATGCATGATATTAAAAACTTAATAAAAAAATTAGGTGGAAATAAAAAAACAATTAATTCGTATGCAGGAATTGGTGATTTAATATTAACTGCAACATCTTTAAAAAGTAGAAATTATACTTTTGGAACAATTATTGCTAAAAATGATAAAAGCAAAATAGATAACTTTTTAAAATCAAATACAGTTGAAGGTTATTATTCAGTAAATTCTATTATTAAGTTATTTAAAAAAAAGAATATAGATGCTCCAATTATAAAATTGATTTACGATATCATAAATTATAAAAAAGAACCAAATGAACTAATAAAATTTTTAATAAATAAAAAATAGATTTTTTTGAACCATTAAAGTAGACATTATTTTATTATATACAAATTTGATTTATCTAAAAATGACTACTTTAATTATTTCAATTTAATCTATTTTTTTACTATGTCATTAATAATATACGAAGTTATTAAAAGTCCTGCAACTCCTGGAGTAAAAGAAGTAGAACCTAAAATATTATTTTCTCCTTTTATTATTTTTTCTTCACTAGATAATACAATTATTTTATTATTTATTTTAGCATCTCTTACTTTTTTTCTTAAAATTTTAGCAATTGGATCATATGAAGTTTTATCCAATGTAGTAATCTTTAATAACTCAGGATGTAACTTTTTAGCGGTACCTAAACAAGTAATTAGTTTAATATGTTTTTTAATACTATATTTTATTAATTCAAATTTTGTGTTTATGGTATCACAACAATCAATTATATAATCAATTTTGATATTATTTAAAATATTTATATTATTAATATCTAAAAACATATTATAGCATGTTATATTGGCACTATTATTAATAGTTAAAGCTCTATTTTTAGCCTCGTCAACCTTATATTTACCAATGTTATTTTTATTAGTAAGTAATTGTCTATTTAAGTTTGATAATTCAATTTTATCATTATCAATTAAATATATATTAGTAATTCCACTTCTTATCAAGCTTTCTAAAACATATCCGCCTACTCCACCAAGGCCAATTATTATTATATTAGTATTTTGTATTTTTTTAAAATTATTTTCGCCAATTAAAGAAATAAATCTTGAAAACATATTAATCATTCTTTCTAAATAAAAAGCCTAAAGATATTACGTGTGATAAAATCCCGCTTTTTAACAGGTGGGCATCACATGAAATGCTTTAGGATTCCAAAATATATTTGGCATTCAACACCACATCCCAATTAGATTCCCGATATATCACTTAGTCGGTTTTATTTTGTAATATCTTTAGACAATTATATTATATCATATATATAAATAATTATTCAACTAAATTTATTTATAAGTTATGTCCCATGAAAAATTACGCTTACAAGTGCTTGAACTTGGTTTACTATTAGAATTAGAATTATTATTATTATTCTCAATTATAATGTTTTGATCATAACAAGTTGCTTTTGTACCTGTATCAGTATCTTCATTTCCACAAATTTTAATTATTGTAGAACCTTTTTTTAATCCTTTTATAGACCAAGAATGTTTACAAATATTATCTGAGCATGTTGTATCCTTAATTTTTTTTACAATTAAATTAGTATTGCTTGGAACAATTTGCATAATATATCTATTATTAGTAATTGACCAAACTGGTCTTTCTTCAGCAATTTTAATAGGTGAATAATAATGATAATAAAATTTTGTATTTGCATAATTTTTATCATTACTATTTTCATAAGCGTAATATGTATTATTTGTTGTTTCTTTATTACCATATTTAGTTACATAAGAAGCAACAACAGTAAATGTGCCAGAACTTAGAGAATTATTTTTTAATACACCATTATTACTTATATTAACTTTATCATTATATCCAACTAATATAAATTCACATCCACCATCTAAAGTCTTATCTCCAGAATAGCAATTGCCAGTTTCTGAATCAATTGTACATGGTTCACTTGGTGGAGTTTGATGTTCTAAAGCTTCTTTACTGACAACAATTTTTGTAAAATAATGTCTTGTACATTTTAAAGTTCTTGACTCACCTTTTTTTATATTTTTATTACCCCAATTTACATCTATGTAATTTAGTCTTTCAGTATCTTCAGCTTTAGCACTTAGGGTATTTGTTGTTAATAACAATAAGAAAATTAAAATTATTGCTTTTATTTTTTTCATATTTCACCTATAACTTTCTAACAATTTCCTGTATCATAATAATTCATAGAAATAGTACAAGAACTTTTATTTCCAACCTTATCTTCAACTGTAACTACTTGTTTTGAATTTAATAAGGTATATTTAGAAGGAGGTATTTTCTTAATACCACTTAAACTATCACTAGCATTTATTTGGAAATCACAACCTTTATTAAAATCACATGTACCAGTTGCAGAACAATTAATATCAGGGGGTGTATTATCAACATATATATTTAACGTAATAGGATCACATGCAGAAGTATTTCCTGCATTATCTCTTATTGTTAGCCAACTATAATATTCACTCATGGATGGTTTTATAGAAACTTTTTCCCCATTATAAAATGTGTATGATTTTTTTGCTTGTTGACAACCAGATCCTCCTTTATCATTACAATTAAAAGTTATTATTCTTTCTCCTTTTGTCCAAGTAGTACTTTGTCCCTCAAAGTTACTGCATGTTGGAGAAATTCTATCAAATTTCACATTTTTAATTTTTCCAGAATTTTTATTACCTGCTAAATCATAAGCTGTATAGTCATCATTTCCATCTGTAGTCCAATCAGAATTTATATTTTTTCCATTTTTTTCTACATAGCATCCTGAAGCACCGCAGTTATCATCAATTGATTCTACTTCATAACCTAAACAATGATACTTATTAATCCAAGTGTTATCATCGTAATCATTAGAATGATCATTAATTTTACATTCATTATTATATTGATAAATTTTCTTATTTTTAAATTCTATTTTTGGTTTTTCTTTATCTATTTTAGGTCGGACTTCAATTGAATTAATATTTCCCGCTTTATCTTTTATATAAAACTTTCCGCTTCTTTGGCCATTTCCAGATAAATATTGATTATAAATACCTTCATTACCATTAATAGTTTCAATTTTACCATTTTTTGAATTTGAATCCATTGTATTTTTTTCATCTTTACTATTAAATGAATTGTAAATACCTTCATTATTGTATGTCCAAAGTTTTTCTTTTAAACCACTTTTATCATCATTTGCTGTAAAAATATATAATATACCATATGGATAGTTATTTCCATTATACCAACCATTTACTAAATTATTAATTTGCTCACTATCAATAAGTAAAGCATTATTGTTATTAGAACTTGTACTTTGTTCAAATAACTCTATACCTTCATTTAATCCTGTATTAGATCTTTTATATGCTTTAACAGATATTATAGGTTTAGTTTTATCAATTTTTATAGTGATATTTCCTTTGGCATCTTCAAATCCATTTTTTGTTGTTCTAATTAAAACATTAGTTATTCCTTCTTTACTTATTGATACTTTATCATTTAAAATATTATATGTTATTCCATTATCTAAGGTATACTCATAAGTATATCCAGTTGTTTTATTATTATTTTTTATTATAACATTTTGATTTGTCCAATTACCATCATAAGCTTTACCATCTTCTTTTTCTACACTTATATTTAAATTAGCATTTGAATTATCTTTAGTTGTATATACTTTTATTGTTTTTGATTTTGTTATTGTTCCATTACTTACAGTAACAGTAACATTGTGAACATTTGGTATTTCTCCGGTAATTAAATTTATACCTCTATTTAAATCATTTATTTGAAAATTTGTTATTCCAAGTTTTGTATTGGGAATTGATTCAGTAACACCACTTTCTTCTACATAGTATTTAGCACTATAATTTTTATTAACTTCATTTTCACCTTTTGTTATAGTTAACTTTAATTTAGCAGAAGATTTATTTTTATTTGTCTGTTCAAGTTTTATATTAAAAGCACTACCATTATAAATAGCTTTAACTTTATTATTTTCTAAATATAATAAAACTTTGTCAGAATTTTTAATTTCTTCAAATCCTTCTTTTTTAGAATCTATATAGCCCAAAAATTTTAAAGCTTCAACTGTAATTGTGCAACTGTCAGTAGCTTTAATTTTGTTTATAGAATTATTTTTAATTGTTATTTGATAGTCTTCTTTTATATCATTTTTATTTGCTTCACCATATTTTATAGCAGCTATTTCTAATAATTTAATATTTGCTTCTTTTAATTCTTCTTTTTTATTTTTACTTATTAAGTTAAAAGTTATAATTGTTGATGATGATAATATTCCGATAATTACAATTACAACTAAAATTTCTATTAACGTAAATCCTTTTTTCATAAAATATCCTTTCAAAATGTTAATTTTCATTTGGTATCCATCTATTTCTTACATCACAATTGGATGAATAAGGCATAGGATTTGGAAGTTCCATTCGAATAATCATGGGAATTTTAAAAGCTGAACCAAATGCTACACAAGTTCCTGGTTGAAGAGATTTCTGCTTTTCAATTACATCATCTGATATATTAGGAAGCATTTTTCTTATGTATTCAAGATCAAGAGGATGAGTCATTTTAAATATAAAGAAATTAGAAATTTGAGATATAACTGTATCCGAAAGCTCTACGGGTCTTTGAGAAATAATATTAAGTAATACCCCGTATTTTCTTCCTTCTTTAGCAATTCTATCAAATATATTATAACCTAGTAAAAATACATCATTATCTTTTTGGACATATCTATGTGCTTCTTCTAAAAAGATATGAAATGGAATTGAAGCTCTTTTTTTACTATGTTTGGAAAATTCAAATATAAATCTTGATAAAATTTTAACAATTACTTTTGCATATATATCATCAACATCTTCAAGATTAATATTAATTATTTGAGATTTGTTACCATTTTTAACTACTAATGATGATATATAATTTTCAATAGTAGTATAATTTTCATATTCAAAATAAGTTCCAATGTGACTATTTATTATAGAATGCAATCTAACTTTTAATATAATGGCTTCATTATACATTTTACTATTATCTTGAAAACCTTCTGATATTAGTGTAAATTCTAGTGCTTTTTCAAAATCTTTTAAAGTATAAAATGCTTTATCCGGTTCTTTAGTTGATTCTAATTCGTCATTTAAATGTGATAAAACATAGTCATTAATTAATACACTTTCTGAAAAATTACCATTGGAATCTATTTCAAAACATTCAGAAAACTTTCTAGTATATCCAAGACCTTGAATTTCTGTATTAAAATTATATTCATCAGTATGACAAGCTTCAATTATACTAAATATTTCATTTTTTTTAGAGGCTGTTGTTCTATTTGAAAATAATACTGATAAAATTGCTTTAGATATTAAGTGATTTTTATAATTTTTAGCATTTTCATCATTTTGAGCAAAAATTTTAGATAATTTAATTGTTCTTTCAATAATTGGAATTTGGGAGTGATCGCTAAGTTGTAAAAGTAATGCCCAATCATCTAAATTTAAAAGGTAAATTGGTATTTTAAGACTTTCATCATCTTGATCTACTGGATTTGTAGTTATAAATTTATAATTATAGTATTTATTCATTTCATTAATTTTAGAAAATGCAGTTTTATATTCTCCATATGCATCAAAAATAAATAAATTAGCATTATATGATAGCATATTTTTATTTAAAAAAATATTTTGGACTAAACGAGCTACACCACAACTTTTACCTGATCCAGAATTACCAAATATTGCTAAGTGATTTGAAAAACAATTATTAATGTTAAAATATATGGGACAATTATAAATCGGAGAATTTCCTGCTAATAAATTATCATTATTATTTGTACCAAATATTTGCATTTGTTCTTGATTATTTATTAATCTTAATGTTGATGAAGGTAAAGGTTTTCTTAATATTCCACTAACATATTTATCTTCTAAAAATTCCCCTAAAAAACGAATTTTTATACCTGATTCATCTATTTCTGTTACTTCGCCTAATATTCTTTGATTGGGCGCTTCAAAAATAACATGAATATTCATGAGGTCTTCACTATTTATAATATTATCGTTATTTTTCTCAACTATTGCTTCATTATTTTTTATCCACTTTATTTTTCCAAACATAATATCTACCTTCTTACTCTATATTAATTTTAACATATCTAAACTAAAATATAAATAATTTTTAATTATTTAAAAATTAAATTCTGCTTGTAAAATAATATCCTTTATAATTGTATATATTGCTTATATTATAATCTAACATTATATTAGTATTTTTTTTGAAAATTTTACTTGCATTTTGATATTTACCTAATGAAATAGCATAGTGAAGGTGTGATCCAGTTGAACATTTATCCCAATTTTGAATTTTAGGATTTCCACCAACAGTTCCAATTTTAGTAAAACTTGTAACTTTATCACCAATATTTACACTAATATCCTTTAAATGAGCATACTCTGTTGTATAATTTTTTCCATTTAAATTATGATTAATATATATTATATTTCCACCACATTTACTTTTTTTTATAATATTTGCAACAATGCCACTATAACTAGCATATACATCTTCATTATATATTGATTTTTTATAACTTGATATATCTATCCCATTATGAAAAGTTTGACTTACTTTTCCATTTACAAGTGGTCTTTTAAAAATATTTTTTTCTTTTTTATTAATGTTAATTTTGTATATTTTAAAAATATCATCATTTGTAATTTTAATTTCAAATGTGTTATTACCTATATTAAGTTTTTTATATCCAATACCTTCAATTTTTCCCAATGTGGTATTTGCTTTAATATTTACTTCTAAAACATCTTCATCTACTTCTAAATTATATTCATATATATCTGGAGAAAATAAGGGATTTAAATTAAAATTTTCTATTTCTAAATTTTCTAATTTTATCTCTTTTAATATAAAATTTAATTTATAAATTTTAGTTATATTATCATTGGTAATTTTAATTTCTTTAGTTATATTGTTATTTAAATTAATTTCATTTTCAAAAGAAATTATTGCCTCGTTACTATATGGTATGGCTTTAATAAATACATTGTTATTATCTAATAAAATATCATAAGATGAATTATTATTATCTATTTTTATTTCTTTATCATTAATAATTAATGTTTTTAAACCATTAAATTCATAATCTTTTCTTATAATATTAAAAGTAATTTTTTTTTCTTTATTTATTAAAACTAAAGTATTATTTCCATCAATTAATTTTAAATTAATATTAAAATTATTATAATCTTTAGTAACATCATTATCGTTTAATATTATTAAAGAATCATTTAAATTTTTAATAGTCGCATTTAAATTTGTAGCATTACTATCAATAAATAAATTATAATCATATAAAATATTACTATATGGTTTATCTAAATTGGCATTATTAAATTCTATATTTTCTATTCCATTTTTTACAGCAAATTCTAAGTTTTTAGTAGTTTTTTGATTAATATTATCTTCTGTACTATATTCGAAAATAATTTTAATAACCCCATCTGGAATATTTAAAATATTATTATAAGAAATATTTATTTTTTCATTATTTTGTTTAATTCCATAAATTTTTAGTTTAGTTTCTAAAAGATTTTTATTATAATCATAAGCTTTAATATTTAAAAATTTTTCAATATTAAAATTATTTTCAATAATTCCATTTAAACTATTAATATAATCCATAAAATTATCATTAAAAATTATTTCTGGCTTATAATAAATAGTTTTATTTAAATTTTCATTTGATGTATTAATATTATCTTTAGTTTCATTATTAATGTTTTTATCAATATTAATTTTAAATTTATTAGTATTTTGATTTACTAAATTATCTTCATTATTTAATTTTAAAGAATTACTTCCAATTATACTTTTTTTATTATCTTTAAAAAAAATAAAAGTAATAAAAAAAATAATAATTATAAAAATAATTCCAATAAAAATTAAAATAAATTTTTCTGATTTAACAATATTTTTAAAATTCATTTATCTCCTTTTTTAAAAATAATTGATATGCAATAATTATTATATATTAAAATATAAAAAAAAGAAAACATAAATTATATAATTTATGTTTTCATACTAATTTGAGTATAAAAAGAACAAATTTAAATAATTACCATCTATTGTTTTTTATAAATAAATCTTTTGGTAAATCAAATAAATTATTAATTTCTATATTTTTAATTTTATTAGCAATATCAAAAATTGTAAAAATAGATATTTCATCAAAATTTGGTAATTTTTCTTTCATTTTATTCCAAATTTCATCATCTCTTATTAAATCTAATGTTTTATAACCCTTGTCAGTTAAACCTTTAATTCTATGATCTTTTAATACATCATTATCATCATAAGGCAATTTATCAATTATTATTAAATAATTTTCTTTATATAATATTGTCACTATATTTAAAACATCTTCTATTGAATATTCTTTTAATTTTTCATGTAATTTTTCAACAGGTAATTTTTCTCCAAATTCTATTTTTTCAACTTCTTTTAATATTTTTCTAGCACAATTATTATTAATTTTCATAATTATTTTCCTTTCCATTTTTATTTTTCTAAATATTTAGAAATTAACTTTTTAGTTATAACGGGGTTTGCTTTCCCTCTTGTTTCTCTCATTACTTGACCAACAAAATAATCAAATAAATTAGTTTTGCCATTTTTATACTCTTCTATTTGGGCTTGATTATTTTCCATAACTTTATCTACAATATCACTTATTTCCTTTTCATCCGTTATTTGAGTCATATCTGATGATTCTAATAATTCTTTTGGATCTTTTTCTTCTTCTATTGCTTTAAAAAATAGTTCTTTGGCTTGCTTAGAAGATATTTTTTTAGACTCTAAGGCTTTTAGGATAGTGCTTAACATTTTCGCTTTTAGATAAAAATCGTTAATAGATATATCATGTTTATTAATATAACCTAAAACTTGGACAGTTACCCAGTTTGCAGCAACTTTAACATCAATATTATTACTTACAAGTTCTTCAAAATAATCAGATACATTTTTTTCCTTAACTAAGACAGTTGCATCATATTCTGATAAATTATATTTTTCAATATATTTTTTCTTTCTGTCTAAAGCCATTTCAGGAATTGATTTTCTAATTTCTTCTAGCCAACTTTTAGAAATTTTAATTTTGGGAATATTTGGCTCAACAAAATATTTATAATCTATAGCATCTACTTTACTACGCATATAAATTGTTGTTCCACTTTCTTCATCCCAACGACGAGTTTGTTGTTCCATTTCATCATATTTACCATTTTCTTTTAATTCAGTTTGTCTTTTAATTTCGTAATTTATAGCATCTCTTACTCCACCAAAAGAGTTAACATTTTTAATTTCAATCTTCGTTCCCCAATTTTTCGGATCTTCTTCATCAAGATTTTCATCCATAATTGAAACATTAACATCACATCTTATTTGGCCTTTTTTACTATCTGCTTCACTAATGCCCGCATACTGATATACACTTCGCATATGTTCAAGAAATGAAACGGCTTCATCAGCACTATGTAAATCTGGTTCAGTAACAAGCTCTAAAAGGGGAACACCAGCTCTGTTATAATCTATATTACTACTGGAAAAATAATGATCTAAGGAAGCAGCATCTTCTTCTAAATGTAAATTATTTACTCGGACACTTTTAATTTCATTATCACATTCAAAATCTACTTTACCATAAATTCCAACAGGAATTGGTTTTGTTTCTTGAGTAAGTTGAAAACCTTTTGGAAGATCTGGATAATAATAATTTTTTCTTTCAAAATACATATATTCTGGCTGTTTACAATTTAAAATCATACTAGCCATTAAAGCCATTCTAACGGCTTCTTTATTGACTACAGGTAAAGTTCCTGGAAACGCCATATCAACTGGTCTTACATTAGTATTAGGAATGTCACTATAAGAGTTTCTTGCACTTGAAAATACTTTAGTATTTGTTTCTGATACTTCACAGTGCATTTCCAAACCAATTTTAGCAATATATCCCATTATTTTACCTCCTTTGCAATTTGCCCTTTATAATTCATCGTACTTTCTAAAGCATAAGCGATATTTAATACATTGGCATCATCATAACAATTACCAGTTATGTTAATTCCTACTGGTAAATTATTTACAAAACCATTAGGAATAGTAATAGATGGGAAACCACCAAAGTTTCCAATTTGAAGATGCTCTTCTAAAATTTGAGTTTTTTCATCCAAGATATCTACTTCTCCATCTAATTTTTTAGCTGGTCCAGATGAAACTGGAAGAATAACACCATCATATTCTTTAAATAATTCTTTCCATCTATCAACAAGTAATCTTCTTACTCTTTGAGCATTTCTAAAATATCTTTCTTGATTTTCTTTTTGTAAAACATAGGATCCAATTACAAATCTTCTTTTAATTAGTGGAGAAAATCCTTTAGTACGATGATCTTTCATCATATCAATATAATTATCACCCTTACCTCTTGGACCAAAAATAATTCCAGTTAAGTTACTCATATTAGAAGTTGCCTCAGCACAAGAAATTATAACATATACAGATGCAAGGGCATTTAAAATTTTTTCATCAACAGATACTTCTTCAACTTCAATTCCAATTTTTTTTAATTTATCTAAAGTTCTATAAAAATTATCTAAATGTTCTTTTAATTCCAAAGAAGCGTTTTTATACCTATTAATATCGACTATTTCCTTAACATAGCATAATTTTTTACTTTTTACATTACCATCAATTGATTTATATAAATTAATATTGCTAGAGTCAAAAGATGTCATATCATTTTTATCTATTCCCTTCATATTATCAACGACAATTGCTGCATCTTTAACACTTCTTGTCAAAACACCACAATGATCTAAACTTGATGCAAAAGGAAATAATCCATAACGAGATATCATTCCATATGTTGGTTTATAACCGACAATACCACAATATGCTGCTGGTTTTCGAATTGAATCACCAGTATCTGAACCTAAAGCATAAGGATAAACTCCTGCTGCAACAGCTGCAGCTGAACCTGATGATGAACCAGCACACATACGAGTTGTATCCCAAGGATTTTTAATTATTCCTGTATGAGCAGTTGTTCCTGTACCTCCCATACCAAATTCATCCATAGCTGTTTTGTTTACTTTTATAGCACCGGCTTTATTTAAATTTTCAATAGCAGTAGCATTAAAGAAAGGAACATAATCTTTTAAAGTATTTGATGAACCCGTAGATAAAATACCTTTAGTTGAATAGTTGTCTTTAACACCATATGGAATTCCTGAAAGTAAATTGTCAGTAACTTCTCCACCTTTTTGTTCATCTAAAATAGTAACAAAGGCATTACATTTTTCTTGAACTTCATGAGATAAAGATAATGATTCTTTAACTAAGTCATCACTAGTTATTTCTTTATTTATTAATAATTCATGTAATTCTTCAATAGATTTATTCATATATTTCATATTTTTCACCTACCCAACTATCTTTGGTACCTGAATTTCATTACCATCAGTTTCATCAGCATTTTTAAGTAAATCATCAACTGGAATTGATTCTTCCACAACATCTTCTCTAAATTCACATTCGAAGTTATCAAGCGTATGAGTCATTGGTTCTACTTTTTCTATTTCAGGAATTTTATTAACTAAATCAATATTTTTATCGATAATTTCAAATTCATCTAAAACCATTTTGTTTTCTTCTTCAGTAAGACCTATTAAAAGTTTATCAGCATAATCGTCTACCATTTCTTTAGTAAATTTACTCATTTTTTACCTCCACTTTTAATCCAAGTTCATTAAGTTGTTCCTTACTTACTATACTTGGAGCTTCACTCATTAAATCACTAGCCGTTTGAGTTTTTGGAAATGCAATAACATCTTTAATATTATCAGTGCCAGTAAGTAACATGGTAAATCTTTCAAGTCCTATTGCAAGTCCAGCATGAGGAGGAGCTCCATATTTAAATGCTTCAGTAAAGAATCCAAATTTTTCTTTAATTTGTTCTTTAGTTAAACCAAGTGCATCAAATACAATATTTTGCATTTTAGGATCATGTATACGTACGGATCCCCCACCAAGTTCATAGCCGTTTAACACAATATCATAAGATAAACTTAAACACTTTTCTTTATTGCTTAAATCTTCAATGCTTGATGGCATAGTAAATGGATGATGCATTGCTTTATATCTTTTATCAGTTTCAGAATATTCAAACATAGGGAAATCTGTAACCCATAAAAAATTAAGTTTATCTTTATCTATTAATTTAAGTTCATTTCCTATTTTCAAACGCAATGCTCCTAAAGAAGCATAAACAATTTTGGGCTTTGCAACAACTATTAAAATAAGATCATTATTTTCAATATTAAATTTATCCTTGATGGCCATTAATTTTTCATCTTCTAAATTTTTAGCAATAACACCATTAAATTGATCATTATCATATTTTAACCAAGCCATTCCTTTAGCACCATAAATTTTGACAAATTCAATCATGTGTTCAATGTCACTTCGAGAATATTTATCACCATTATTTTTTACAATTAAACATTTGGCAATTCCACCTTCTTTTATACTTTCTGAAAAAACGCGCATTGTGGAATCTTTTAAAATATCGGTAATATCATTTAAATAGAGTTCAAATCTTGTATCTGGCTTATCTGAACCATATTTATCCATTGCTTCATGCCAAGTAAGTCGTGGAAATTTATCAAGTTCAATATTTTTAACTTTTTTAACTACATATTTTAACATTTCTTCGGTTAAATTCATTACATCTTCATCATTTGCAAAACTTAATTCCATATCAATTTGCGTAAATTCTGGTTGTCGATCAGCACGTAAATCTTCATCTCTAAAACATTTAGCTATTTGATAATATTTTTCAAATCCTGAAACCATTAAAAGTTGTTTAAATATTTGTGGACTTTGAGGAAGGGCATAAAATGCTCCTTGATTAATTCTAGATGGTACAATATAATCTCTTGCTCCTTCTGGTGTTGATTTACATAAAATTGGTGTTTCAATTTCTAAAAAGTCCTTTTTATTTAGAAATTCGCGAACTGAAGAAGCTATTTTATGACGAGTTATTATTGTATTTTGTAGTTTACTCTTTCTAAGTTCTAAATATCTATATTTTAATCCAACAGATTCATTTACTTCATTATCTTCATAAATATTAAAAGGAACAGGTTCTGCTTCTGATAAAATATTTAGATTTTCTACCATTAATTCTACTTCACCAGTAGGAATTTTAGGATTTATCATTTCATCATCTCTTTTTTGTAAAACGCCAGTAACTTCAATACAATATTCATTACGTAAATTTTCTGCTTTTAAAAAATTATCTTTTAAATATTCTCTATTAAATACAATTTGTAAAAAACCACTTCTATCACGTAAATCAATGAATATTACACCACCCATATCTCGTCTTTTATTAACCCATCCATGCACAGTTATTTTATTTCCAACATCTTTTAATCTAAAATCACCATTATTATATTTTTTCATATTAATTTCCTTTCTAAATATGCATATCTAAATATTCAACTAAATCTAATTCTTTGATTTTTTCTTCTTCTTTTGTTGTATTATCTTTTATGGTTATTAAACTCTTTTTAAAATCTTCAGAATTTAAAATAATTAAATATTTTGCTTTATATCTATCTGCTTCTTTAAATTGAGCTTTTAAATTTTTATTTAAAGAATTTATTTCTGAAATATACCCATTTAATCGAAGTAATTGATTTAAATAAATAGCTTTTTCTTTTTCTGTTTCATTTACATACATAATATATGTATCAATTTCTTTTTTTACAGGAATATTTATTTCTTCTAATTTTAAAATTGATATTAATCTATCAACTCCTAATGCAAAACCTACGGCAGGAGTATCAGGGCCATTTAAAGAACTAACTAGATTATTATATCTCCCTCCTGCACCGATTACTTTAGATGCACCTAATTCTTTTGAATCAACTTCAATTTCAAAGACTGTATCAGTGTAATAATCAAGCCCTCTTACTAAATTTTCATCAATTTTATAATTTATTTCTAGTAAATCCAAATATTCTAATACTTTTTCTAAATGTTTTTTACTATCATTACTTAAATATTCAGAAATTTTTGGAGCATTTTTTAAAATATCACTATCTTTGTCTACTTTACAATCAAGTATTCTTAAAGGATTTTTTTCATATCTTTCGTTACAATCACTACACAAATTTTTTAAATGAGGTTTTATATATTCTTTTAACGCCTTTTTATAATTTTCTCTAGATTGATTATCACCAAGAGAATTAATTTTAACAATTGTATTATAAATTCCTAATGAATTATATATATTAATAGGCAGAGAAATAATTTCAGCATCAATTAACGGATCATTTGAACCAAATATTTCTACTCCTAATTGAGTAAATTCTCGAAGTCTCCCATTTTGTGGACGTTCATAACGATACATTGTACCATTATAATATAATTTTACTGGTTGAATTATATCAGCATACATTTTATTTTCAATAAAACTTCTTACAACTCCTGCAGTACCCTCAGGACGCAAAGTAATATTTCTATCTCCTCTATCTTTAAAATCATATGTTTCTTTACGAACAATATCTGAAGAATCACCTACACCTCTATGAAATAATTCACTAGCTTCAAATATGGGTGTTCTAATAAATTTATAATTATATTTTTCACAATAAGCATCAAATACATCGGAAATATATTTATAATATACAGAATCATTTTTAATTAAATCAACAGTACCTTTTGGTTTACTTATCATAATTATCCTCCTTAAAAATAAAAAAACCAAAAATATGTAGGGGTGAAAGAATTTCACGGTGCCACCCTACTTTTTGGCTTAATTTTACTTTATCACATTTCTGCGTTCTACTTTTTATATAAGGGCGTCACTCCTTAAGTAGAAATTACAATTTTATTTTAACCTAAAATAGATAATTTAGTCAAGTAAATATAAAAAAGAAATTAATTTTAATTTAATTTCTTTTTTATTTTTACAATAGAATTTAATATTTCATTTTTAGTATTAAAATATAACTTATTATTGTTTATTTTTTCTCCATCAATTAATTCATCAAATATAACTTCCATTTGAGAAGAATTAAATTCTGGCTTAGCATAAACTGATACATCTAATTCATTTATTAATCCTCTATATATAACATTCATTTGATTATTATCAAATTCTTCTTTAGCATACAATGATACATCTAATCCCATACTTAATCCATTATATATAGCTTTCATTTGAGAAAAATTAAATTCTGGCTTAGCATAAACTGATACATCTAATCCATCACTTAATCCATTATATATAGCTTTCATTTGATAATAATTAAATTCTTCTTTAGCATAAACTGATACATCTAATCCCTCGCTTAATCCTTTATATATAATTTTCATTTGATCATTATCAAAATCTGGTTTAGCATACAATGATACATCTAATCCTTCTTTTAATCCATCATATATAACTTTCATTTGAGAGGGATCAAATTCTTCTTTAGCGTAAACTGTTACATCTAATCCTTCTTTTAATCCATTATATATAATTTCCATTTTACAATAGCTAAATTCCGGTTTAGCATAAACTGATACATCTAATCTGTCACTTAATCCATTATATATAACTTCCATTTGATCATTATCAAATTCTTCTTTAGCATAAACTGATACATCTAATCCTTCTTTTAATCCATTATATATAATTTTCATTTGATCATAATCAAATTCTTTTTTGGCATATATTGATACATCTAATTCTTCTTTTAATCCATTATATATAACTTCCATTTGATTATAATCAAATTCTTTTTTGGCATATATTGATACATCTAATCCTATGCTTAATCCTTTATATATAACTTTCATTTGATCATTATCAAATTCTGGTTTAACATACAATGATACATCTAATCCCTCACTTAATCCTTTATATATAATTTCCATTTGATCATTATCTAATCTATAATTTGCTAATAATTCTAATTCTTTTAATGATATTTTTTTCTTTTCTAATAAATTAATTCCTTTTTCAATAATATTTAATTTAAATGTATTAAATTTGTTTTTTTTAATATTTGTTTGCAGTTTATTCCAAAAATTATTCGTCATTTTAAATTCCTCCACTTTAAATTTAACATAATTTTTTTGTTAAAAACTATAATAATATATGAACTAACATTTGTCAAGTTTTACATTTTTAAATAATAATAAATATTGTAATATTACAATTGATGTGAAACATTCCTATATAAAAAAAGTAATTCAAGTCGTATAATTGAGTTAACAAAAAAACAATATACGAAAGGACTTGAATTACATGAA